>NZ_WIQI01000110.1 GCF_009602535.1 Ornithinicoccus halotolerans
ACCGAGACCGGGTACAGCGCCGTGCCGGTGGCCAGCGCGATCGTGCCGCGGCGACGGTCAGGTAGTGGGCGGACTCGGCGTCCCCGCCGCCGGCGCGGAACAGCACCGGGCGGGCCAGCGTGGTGTAGGCCGCGCCGAGCACGCTGCTACGGAGGTCGGGCACGGCGCCACCCTATGCTGGCCGGGATGAGCAGCGGGGCCAGCCGGGATCACTTCTGGGCCGTGGTGCCGGCCGGGGGCTCGGGCACCCGGCTGTGGCCGCTGTCCCGCCGCGACACCCCCAAGTTCCTGCAGGACCTCACCGGCAGCGGCCGCTCGCTGCTGCAGGGCACCGTCGACCGGCTGCGGCCGCTGTGCGGCGAGCGGGTGCTGGTGGTCACCGGCGCGCGGCACGCGGCGGCGGTGCGGGAGCAGCTGCCGGACCTGCCGGCGGCGAACCTGCTGGTCGAACCGGAGCCGCGGGACTCCATGCCCGCCGTCGGGTGGGCCGCCGCGGTGCTGGAGCGCCGGGACCCGGAGGCGGTGATCGGCTCGTTCGCCGCCGACCACGTCATCGGCGACGCCGAGGCGTTCCGCGCCCGGGTCGAGGAGGCGGTCCACGCCGCCGCCGACGGCTCGCTGGTGACCCTCGGGATCCGGCCCGGCTACCCCGCCACCGGCTACGGTTACATCTCCCCCGGCGCCCCCGCCGCCGTGCCCGGCGCCCCCGACACCCGGCGGGTGGCCCGGTTCGTGGAGAAGCCTGACCTGGCCCGCGCCCGGGAGCACGTGGCGGCGGGTGACCTGTGGAACGCCGGCATGTTCGTGGTGGCCGCGGCCCGGCTGCTGGACCTGCTGGGCCGGTGGCACCCGGAGCTCGCCGCCGCGCTGCGCCGGGTCGCGGCCGACCCGGCGGCACTGGAGAGCGAGTGGGCCGGCCTCGAGCCGGTGGCGATCGACCACGCGGTCGCCGAGCCCGCCGCGGCCGCGGGAGAGGTGGCCGTGGTGCCCGGTGACTTCCCCTGGGACGACGTGGGCGACTTCGCCTCGCTGGCCGACCGGCTGGCCGAGTCCGGGGAGCACCCCGGCATGCGGGTGCTCGGCCCCGCCGACCTGGTGGTCAGCCAGGACAGCACCGGGGTGATCGCCGCGCGCGGCGGCCGCACCGTGGTCACCCTCGGCATCCCCGACGTGGTGGTGATCGACACCGCGGACGCGGTCCTGGTCACCACCCGGGAGCGGGTGCAGGATGTCAAGCAGGTCGTGGAGACGCTGCGACGACTGGGGAAGGAGGAGCTGACCTGAGCACCGCGCGACGTGCGGAACCGGCGCCCCCACGGGGACGGCGGCGGCTGCGTGACGCCCTCGGTCACCCGCTGGTCACCTTCCGCTCGCACGACACGCCCCGGCAGGTCGACGCGGCGCCACCTGCCGCCGACACCGTGGCACCCGTGCGCGTCGCGATCGTCACCGAGTCCTTCCTCCCGGCGCTCAACGGCGTCACCACCAGCGTCTGCAAGGTCCTCGAGCAGCTCGCCGCGCGCGGCCACGAGGCCGTCGTCATCGCCCCCGGCACCAGCCCGTGGAGCCCCACCGCCGCGCCCAGCCACTACGCCGGCTTCCCGATCCACACCGTGAGCAGCGTGCCGGTGCGGCAGTTCCGGGTGGGCCTGCCCTCCTACGAGATCGAGACGGTGCTGCACCGGTTCCGGCCCGACGTGGTGCACGTCGCCTCCCCGTTCGTGCTCGGGGTGCGCGGGCTGACCGCCGCCCGGGCGCTGGACCTGCCCTCCGTGGCGGTGTACCAGACCGACATGCCCAGCTACATCCGGCAGCACTCCGGCCCGATGGGTGACCTGACCGCCCGGGCCGCCTGGCGCTGGATCCGCCGCATCCACTCCCAGGCCGACCTCACCCTCGCGCCGTCGACGGCGGCGCTCGCCGACCTGACCGCGCACGACGTGCCGCGGGTGGCGCTGTGGGGCCGTGGCGTGGACGCCGACCTGTTCCACCCCGACCGCCGCGAGCGCCCCGAGGTGGCGGCGCTGCGCCGGCGGCTCGCCCCGGACGGGGAGCTGCTGCTGGGCTACGTGGGGCGGCTGGCCCCCGAGAAGGAGCTGCACCGG
The DNA here is from genome assembly GCF_009602535.1 of Ornithinicoccus halotolerans. Lineage (GTDB taxonomy): Bacteria > Actinomycetota > Actinomycetes > Actinomycetales > Dermatophilaceae > Ornithinicoccus > Ornithinicoccus halotolerans. Next base: position 2,106 of record NZ_WIQI01000110.1, read on the forward strand.
ATGGCCGAGCTGGCCGGTATCGCCGGCGCCCGGCTGGTCGTGGTCGGTGAGGGCCCCAGCCGGGAGGAGTTGCAGCAGCTGCTGCCGGACACGGTGTTCCTGGGCCGGCGGGAGGGCGCCGAGCTGGCCGACTGCTACGCGGCGATGGACGTGTTCGTCCACACCGGAACCCGGGAGACCTTCGGGCAGACGCTGCAGGAGGCGGCGGCCGCGGGGCTGCCGGTCGTCGCGCCCCGGCGGGGCGGCCCGGTCGACCTGGTGCAGGACGGGGTCTCCGGGCACCTGTTCGACCCGGACGTGCCCGGCGCGCTGGCCGCGGCGGTGGCCCGGCTCGTCGAGGACGGCCACGGCGCGGCCGAGAGCACGGCCGAGCGGCGTGACCGCATGGGGCGGGCCGGTCGGGCACGGGTGCAGGAGCGCTCCTGGCCGCACCTGGTCGACCAGTTGCTCGGGCACTACCAGCACGCCATCGCGCGGGTGCCGGTCCGGGTGGCCTGAGCGCCCCGCTCAGCCGCGCGGGAGCAGCTCGACCGGTGGGCTGCTGCCGGTCAGCTCGTAGCGGCGGTAGCTCCGCCACGCCTGGCCACCGGGACCGTCGGCAGGACCGGTGCCCGCCGCTACGCCGTCGTCGTGGACGTAGAGGGTGACCTGGTCGGCGGTGAACCGGCAGGAGAATTCGGCCAGCTCGGCGAACGCCCGGTCCAGCACCTCCGGTGGCAGCTCCTGGGCGACGGTGACGTGCGGGTGGTACGGGAACGCCCGCGGCGGGTCGACCGGGCCCCGGCGCACGTCCTGCTCGAGCAGCTCGCAGGAGGAGACCCCCTGGGCGACCTGCACGTAGACCACCTCCGAGACGGGCCGGAAGCTGCCGGTGCCGCGCAGCACCACCTCGAAGGCCGGGTGCCGCGCCGCCACACAGGTCAGGTGCTCCTCCAGCCGCGTCAGCTGCCCCGCGGTGACCGGAGTCGGTCCCAACAGGGTGATGTGGGTGGGGATCCCCACGGCCCGCTCCTCGCCGAACTCCTGCCGGGCTTGCCGCAGCTGCTCCCCCCACGGCGCCGGCACGGGCAACGCGACCCCGACCGTGGCTCCACCCCGCTCCGCAGCAGTCACGGGAGGAGAGCGTAGTCCACCAGCACCGGCGCGTGGTCGCTCCACCGCGAGGCGTAGTCGGGGGCGCGCCCGACCCGCCACTCCCGCACCCGGCTGGCCACGCCGGGTGTGGCCAGCTGGTAGTCGATGCGCCAGCCGGTGTCGTTGTCGAACGCCTTGCCGCGCCAGGACCACCAGGTGTAGGGACCGTCGACCTCCCCGGCGCCGCGCCGGACCACGTCCACCCAGCCGGCCGCCTGCCAGCGCGTCAGGTAGGCCTGCTCGGCGGGCAGGAACCCGGCCTTGCCGCGGTTGCCGCGCCAGTTGCGCAGGTCCTGCTGGGTGTGGCAGATGTTCAGGTCACCAGTCAGCACCGCCTCCCGGCCCTGCCCGGCCAGCGCGGACAGCCGGGCATCGACCGCGTCCAGCAGGGCGTACTTGTCCTGCTGCGCCGGCGTCCCGGCCTCCCCGGTGTGAACGTAGGCCGACAGCACCGTCACCTCCCGGGGCCCCGGAGCCGCGGCCACCCGGACATCGGCCTCCACCCAGCGCCCCGCCGCTACTGAGCAGTCCAGCCCCTCCGGCCCGCGCCGGTCCGCCAACGGGTAGCGGCTCAGCACCGCGACCCCCGCGCGGCCCGGCTGGTCGCCCTCGTGCAGCGCCAGCTCCCAGTCCGCGAACGGCGTGCGGGCCAGCACGCGTCGCAGCTGGTCGGCCGAGGCCCGGACCTCCTGCAGCGCGAGCACGTCCGGCCGCTGCCCGGCCAGCCAGTCGAGGCCGCCGCGGCGTGCGGCGGCACGGATCCCGTTGACGTTGACGCTCACCAGTCGCACCCGGTCATCGTCCCCGACGGGTCCTAGGCTGACGGCCATGACCCCTCCCGAGGAACAGGACAAGGAGCAGCAGGAGCGCGGGCCGGACCAGGAGCAGCAGCCGGAGCGCGGGCAGCACCAGGATGCCGGCGGCGACGACCGCGCCCGGACCACGGTCGCCGAGGAGGTGCGCGACGACCTGGTCACGACCGAGCACACGCTGCAGGTGGGCGACCGGACGCTGCGCTACACCGCCGAGGCCGGGCGGATGGTGCTCCGGGAGGAGGTCTACGAGGACGACGTCTTCACCGGCGTCAAGCCCAAGGCCGAGGTGTTCCTGACCTCCTACGTGCTCGACCAGCCCGAGGACGCGCCGCCCCGGCCGGTGACGTTCGCCTTCAACGGCGGACCGGGCTCCTCCTCGGTCTGGCTGCACCTCGGGCTGCTCGGGCCGCGCCGGGTGCGGATGGGGGACGTCGGCGACCTGCTCCCCCCGCCCTACGGCCTGGTGGACAACCCCGAGTCGCTGCTCGCGGTCTCCGACCTGGTGTTCATCGACCCGGTCTCGACCGGCTTCTCCCGCGCGGTCGAGGGCGGCAAGGCCAAGGCCTACCACGGCTTCAGCGGTGACCTGGAGTCGGTCGCGGAGGTGATCCGGCTGTGGACCAGCCGGCACCAGCGCTGGATGTCCCCGAAGTTCCTGGCCGGGGAGTCCTACGGCACGCTGCGGGCGGCCGCGCTGGCCGACCACCTGCAGTCCCGCTACGGCATGTTCCTCAACGGGCTGATGCTCATCTCCTCGGTGCTGGACCTCGGCTCGATCGGTCTGCACGAGCCCGACGACCGGGCAGCCGTCGGCTTCCTGCCGACCTACGCAGCCGTCGCGCACTACCACGGCAAGCACGGTCGCCGGGAGCTGAGCACGGTGGTGCGGGAGGCGCAGGAGTACGCCTCCCGCGACTACCCCTGGGCGCTGGCCCGGGGCCGGCGGCTCACCGGCAGTGAGCGCGAGCAGCACGTCGCCACGGTGGCCCGGCTGACCGGGCTGTCCCCCACCTGGGTGGACCGGGCCGACCTGCGCATCGAGCACATCCGCTTCTTCACCGAGCTGCTGCGTGACCAGGGGCTGGTCGTGGGCCGGCTGGACTCCCGCTTCACCGGTCCGGCCGCGCGCGGCAACGCCGAGACCTTCGACGCCGACCCCAGCCACGACGCGATCGCCGGGCCCTACGCCGCCGCGTTCAACCACCACGTCCGCGCCGACCTGGGGTATGAGTCCGACCTGCACTACGAGCAGATCTCCCCGCGGGTCCATCCGTGGTCCTACGCCGACTTCGAGGGCAAGTCCGTCGACGTCACCCCGCGGCTGGCCCGAGCAATGCGCGCCAACCCGCACCTGCAGGTGCACGTCGCCTACGGCTGGTACGACGGCGCCACCCCGTTCTTCGCCTCCCGGGAGGTGCTGGAGCAGCTGGTGCTGCCGGGCGAGGCGTTCGACCGGTTCGAGCACCGCTACTACGAGGCCGGCCACATGATGTATGTCCACGAGCCCTCCCGGCAGCAGCAGTCGGCCGACCTCGCCGCGTTCGTGCGCCGGGCCGCCGGGCAGGAGTCGTCCTGAGCACCGGCGCGGGCGGCGCCGGGAGCGGCGGTGCCGGCGGTGCCGCCGTGCCCCGGATGGCACCGGAGCGGGCGCTGGAGCTGCTGGCGGATGCGGATGCCGGGTTGCAGCGGACGCTGGCCGCCGCCTCCGGTGGCAGCTGGCTGGCCGAGCCGTCGGTCTGCACCGGGTGGAGCCGCGGGCACGTGCTGGCACACCTGGCCCGGAACGCCGACGCGCTGCAGCGGCTGGTCGACTGGGCACTGACCGGGGTGCAGCGGCCGGCCTACGACTCCTTGGAGGCGCGCAACCGCGACATCGAGGAGGGCGCCACCCGACAGCTGGCCGAGGTACGGGAGGACCTGGCCCGCTCCTCCGAGGCGTTCGCCGTGAAGGCGCGCGAGCTGCTGGGTGCCAGCGACCTGGCCCTGGTGCGCACCGGCAGCTCGGGGCTGACGCTGCCCGGCGACCAGGTGCCCTGGGCGCGGTTGCGGGAGGTGACGCTGCATCATGCGGACCTGCGGGCAGGGTTCACGGTCGCGGACGCTCCGACGGAGGTGGTCGTGCACGCGCTGGCCGAGGCGCGGGCCAAGCTGGGCGCCCACCCGAACTGCCCGCCGGTGACGCTCGTGGTCAGCGGGAGCGGCGAGCGGTGGCTGCTGGCCGGGGGCGGCCCCGAGGTGCATGGCGCCCCCGCCGGGTTGCTGGCCTGGCTGGCCCGTGGCCTCACCGACGGAGTGGCCGTTCCGGGAGGTGACCGGCCGCCAGCGCTGCCGCCCTGGGGCTGACGGGATGGCCAGTCTTAGGGGCCGGCCCTGCTGCTACCGTCCTGGCAAGACCGAGACGCTCTGCGAGACAAAGGGGAACGCACCGTGACCACTCCCGTGAAGGTGGCCGTGACCGGCGCCGCCGGCCAGATCTGCTACAACCTGCTGTTCCGCATCGCCAACGGTGACCTGCTCGGTCCTGACACCCCCGTTGAGCTGCGGCTGCTTGAGATCACGCCGGCTCTCCCGGCCCTGGAGGGTGTGGTCATGGAGCTGGACGACTGCGCGTTCCCGCTGTTGGCGGGCGTGCAGACCGGTGATGACCCGACGAGGGTCTTCGACGGCGTCAACGTGGCGCTGCTCGTGGGCGCCCGGCCGCGGAGCAAGGGAATGGAGCGGGGCGACCTGCTGGAGGCCAACGGCGCGATCTTCACCGGTCAGGGCAAGGCACTCAACGACCACGCCGCCGACGACATCCGGGTCACCGTCACCGGCAACCCCGCCAACACCAACGCCCTCATCGCGATGAGCAACGCCCCGGACATCCCGACGGAGCGGTTCACCGCGCTGACCCGGCTGGACCACAACCGCGCGCTCGCCCAGCTGAGCCAGAAGGCCGGTGTCGGCGTGACCCAGATCCGTCACATGACCATCTGGGGGAACCACTCGGCGACCCAGTACCCAGACCTGTTCCGCGCCGAGATCGACGGCCGTGTCGCCGCCGAGGTCGTGGACGACCAGGAGTGGCTGGAGGAGACCTTCATCCCGACGGTGGCCAAGCGCGGCGCCGCGATCATCGAGGCACGCGGTTCGTCCTCGGCCGCCTCGGCGGCCTCGGCCACCATCGATCACACCCGCGACTGGCTGCAGGGCACCCCCGAGGGCGACTGGACCTCGATGGCGGTGCGCTCCGACGGCTCCTACGGGGTGCCGGAGGGGCTGATCTCCTCGTTCCCGGTGACCACCTCCGGCGGCGACTGGCAGATCGTGCAGGGGCTGGAGATCGACGACTTCTCCCGCAGCAAGATCGACGCTTCGGTCGCCGAGCTCGAGGAGGAGCGCCGCACGGTCGCGGACCTCGGCCTCATCGGCTGACGGTGCGGCCGCGGCCGCGGCCGCACCACCATGGTGCCGCCGCGCCCACCCGCAACCGTGGCCTTGGATCTGGCTGGAGCCCTCGGAGTCCCCTCCTCGGTGGCGCCGGGGGCTTCCTGCTGCTCTGGGCATGGTGATGTCCCGGCCGCCGCGGCGGCCGGGTTGGGGCGGGGTTATCTGTGTTGCCAGGTGACGCCGGTGGTGGTGATGGTGGCGGTGAGGTCGTGGTCGTGGACCCGGGTGTGGTGCCGCGGGCAGAGCAGGGCGTAGTTGGTCAGGTCCGATCGTCCGCCGTGGGACCAGGGGGTGATGTGGTGGGCGTCGCACCAGGGGGCGGGGGTGGTGCAGCCGGGGTAGGTGCAGCCGCGGTCGCGGTGGGCCAGGGCGGTGCGTTGGCCGGGGGTGACCAGGCGCCGTCTGCGTCCTTGGTCCAGGATCTCCCCTTCGGTGCCGAGCACTTGGGGGATGAGGTCTGCCTCGCACGCCAGCCGGCGCACCGTCGCCGGGGCGAGGGTGTCACCGAGCAGGGTGGTGCCGGTCCCGGTCAGCTGCTGGTGCAGGTCGTCCCACCGGATTTGGACCACGAGCTGGGCCTTAGGGGTGGTGGGCTGCCCCTGCGCCCCGGCGACGCCACGGCGCAGCACGGTGGTGAGCGCGTCGTAGCGGCGCTGCGGGGCGGTGCGAGGGTCGGGGCCGTCGGCGTCAGGGGCCGGTGCGGCTAGGGGGCTGGTGAGGATGGCGCGGATGGTGGCGGCGCCTTCGGGTTCGCAGGTGATGACGAACCGGGT
>NZ_WIQI01000111.1 GCF_009602535.1 Ornithinicoccus halotolerans
CGGGCCCTTCTTCTTGCGGTCACGACGCTTGCGGGCGCGCTTGCTCATCGGTGCTCCTTCGGCGACGAATGCGGTGGAGCCGTCACGGCGCCCTTCGGCTCAGTCCATTCTCCCACACGGCCGCCAGCCGACCACAGTTGCTCGCTCTCCGGCGCACCTCGGCGGCGGGGTCGCCGGCGACCCGCACCCCTGCGGGAGCGCTCGGGAGCCGGTCGGCGAGCGCGGTGGCGAACCGGGCCAGCGTGACCGCCTCGGGCAGCTCACCCACCCGGCCCAGCTCCTGCTCCTCGGCCAGCAGCAGCGGCTCGGTGTCGGTGAGACCGCAGGCGGCGGCCAGCGCGTGGCCCACGCCCGGGGCGGCCACGTCGGCGTTGGTGTGGGCGCAGTAGAGGGCGATGTCGTTGACCACCAGGTCGGTGACGGTGGCGCCCTTCGCGGTCGTCGTGGCCACCGAGTGCACCCCGCGCAGCAGCAGCGGGTGGTGGGTCAGCAGCAGCTCGGCGCCCAGTCGACGCGCCTCCGCGACGACCGCCAGGGTGGGGTCGACCGCCAGCAGCACCGTGCGCACCGGCTGGTCCGGGTCACCGGTGACCAGACCGACCCGGTCCCAGGACTGGGCCGTGTCCGGGGGGAACATCTCCTCCAGGACCGCGACCACCTCGCGCAGTGTCAGGGCTGGGGTCTCCACGTGGGCCCGGCCGGGATCGAACCGACGACAACCGCGGTGTAAACGCGGTGCTCTGCCAACTGAGCTACAGGCCCCTGCCGGCGCCTGCACGGACACCAGCGGTCGCCCATTGTGCCTCACCGCCGGTCCGCCGCCGACCCGTTGCACATCGGGCGCGGCCGGATCAGTGGGTGGGCTGGGTCAGCCCGCGCACGGCGGCGTGCAGCTCGCCGATCTCCCGCTGCTCACCGGGGCCCCGCACCAGGCTCCAGCGCACGGTTTGGTCCGGGGCCACCAGGAAGGTGCCGCGCACCGCCATCCCGCCCTCCTCGTCGAACACCCCGTAGGCGCGGCTTGCGACGCCGTGCGGCCAGAAGTCCGACAGCAGCGGGAACCGGTAGCCCTCGTGCGCCCCCCACATCCGCAGCGCGTCCCGCGGGTCGCAGGAGACCCCCACCACCTGCACCGCGTCGTTGACGAACCGGTCGATGTTGAGCTGGACCTCGAGCAGCTCGGCGGTGCAGATGCTCGAGAAGGCGTGCGGGAAGAACACGACCAGGGCGTGCCGGTGCCGCACCAGGCCGGCCAGCGAGACCTGGTTGCCGTGCTGGTCCGGCAGCGTGAAGCCGGGGGCGGGCTCGCCCACGGCCGGGACGACCGGCGTCACCGGCGGCCCACGAGCCGCTGGGCGATCCACTCCTCCCCGACCGGGACGGCGCCGCTGGCGGTCAGGCCCGAGGTGCTGCAGGCCTCCTGCACGTCGGCGGCCGCCACCCGGTCCGCCCGGCCCCGACCCGGGGTGAGCAGGGCGATGAAGCCGCCCTCCTCGACCGTCGTCAGGCAGTCCACCAGCTCGTCGGTGAGGTCGCCGTCGTCCTCCCGCCACCACAGCAGCACGGCGTCGACGGCGCCGGTGTAGTCCTCGTCCTCCAAGGGGGCACCCACGGCGGTCTCCACCGCCTCCCGGAACCGCTCTTCCACGTCGTCGTCATAGCCGTACTCGACCACGACCTGTCCCGGCTTGAAGCCGATCCGCTCGACCGGGGCCACCGCCTCCGACCGCTGGGCGCCACTCACCGCAGTACTCCTCTCCCGTCCATGGTGCGCCTAGTCCACTAGACAAGGCCCGTCCAGGCAAGCAGACGCGCTCCACCAGCACGCCGCCACCCGCCGCGGCACCGTCCGTGGCCAACGCCGATGTGTCCGCCGGGCCCGCTGCGTGACAGGATGGATCGGAGTTGCCCTGCCGAGTGAAAGGACCCACCCGTGGCACAGGAGCGTCGTGCGTCCGGGCCAATCCTGAACGGTCTGCCCAGCCAGGTGCCCGACACCGACCCCGAGGAGACCCAGGAGTGGCTGGCCTCCCTCGATGGTGCGATCGAGGCCGGGGGCCGGCGGCGGGCCCGGTACCTGATGCTCAAGCTGCTGGAGCGGGCGCGGGAGTCCCAGGTGGGCATCCCTTCGCTGACCACCACCGACTACGTCAACACGATCGGCCCCGAGGAGGAGCCGTGGTTCCCCGGGGACGAGGAGATGGAGCGCCGCTACCGGGCCTGGATCCGGTGGAACGCGGCGGTGATGGTGCACCGCGCGCAGCACCCGGACATCTCGGTGGGCGGGCACATCTCCAGCTACGCCTCGGCGGCCACGTTGTACGAGGTCGGCTTCAACCACTTCTGGCGCGGGCGTGACCACGAGGGCGGCGGCGACCAGGTGTTCTTCCAGGGCCACGCCTCCCCCGGCATGTACGCCCGCGCCTTCCTGGAGGGGCGGCTGAGCGAGGACGACCTGAACGGCTTCCGCCAGGAGAAGTCCCACCGCGTGGACGGCACCGTGCGTGCCGTGCCGTCCTACCCGCACCCGCGGAGCATGCCCGACTTCTGGCAGTTCCCGACGGTGTCGATGGGGATCGGCCCGATGAACGCCATCCACCAGGCCCAGTTCAACAAGTACCTGCACAACCGTGGCCTGAAGGACACCTCCCAGCAGCAGGTGTGGGCCTTCCTCGGTGACGGCGAGATGGACGAGCCGGAGTCCCGCGGGCTGCTGCAGGTCGCGGCCAACGACGAGCTCGACAACCTCACCTTCGTCATCAACTGCAACCTGCAGCGGCTGGACGGGCCGGTGCGCGGCAACGGCAAGATCGTCCAGGAGCTCGAGTCGTTCTTCCGGGGCGCCGGCTGGAACGTGATCAAGGTGCTGTGGGGCCGGGGCTGGGACCCGCTGCTGGAGGCCGACCACTCCGGCGCGCTGGTCAACCTGATGAACACCACCCCGGACGGCGACTTCCAGACCTACCGGGCCAACGACGGCGCCTTCATCCGCGACCACTTCTTCGGGCGCGACCCGCGCACCAAGGAGATGATCAAGGACTGGTCCGACGAGGACGTCTGGTGGAAGCTCAAGCGCGGCGGCCACGACTACCACAAGGTCTACGCCGCCTACAAGGCCGCGACCGAGCACACCGGGCAGCCGACCGTCATCCTGGCCCACACCATCAAGGGCTACAGCCTGGGGCGGAGCTTCGCGGGCCGGAACGCCACCCACCAGATGAAGAAGCTGACCCTGGATGACCTGAAGGCGTTCCGGGACTCGCTGCAGATCCCGGTCTCGGACGAGCAGCTGGAGGCCGACCCGTACGCCCCGCCGTACTACCACCCCGGCGAGGACGACGAGGCCATCCGGTACATGCTCGACCGGCGCCAGAAGCTGGGTGGCTTCCTGCCGGCCCGCAAGCCGGTGAAGGGCACGCTGCCGCTCCCGGGCGACCAGGCCTACGCGGTCGGCAAGAAGGGCTCGGGCAAGCAGCAGGTCGCCACCACGATGGCGTTCGTGCGCATCTTCAAGGAGCTGATGCGCGACAAGGAGCTGGGCAAGCACCTGGTGCCGATCATCCCCGACGAGGCCCGCACCTTCGGGATGGACTCCTTCTTCCCGACCGCGAAGATCTACAACGTGCACGGCCAGAACTACACCTCGGTCGACGCCGACCTGATGCTGGCCTACAAGGAGTCCGAGCAGGGCCAGCTGCTGCACCTGGGCATCAACGAGGCCGGGTCGGTCGCGGCGTTCACCGCCGCCGGGACCTCCTACGACACCCACGGGCTGCCGATGGTGCCGTTCTACGTCTTCTACTCGATGTTCGGCTTCCAGCGCACCGGCGACAGCCTGTGGGCGGCGGCCGACCAGCTCACCCGTGGCTTCCTCATCGGCGCCACCGCGGGCCGCACCACGCTGACCGGCGAGGGGCTGCAGCACGCCGACGGCCACAGCCCGCTGCTGGCCTCGACCAACCCCGCGGTGGTCTCCTACGACCCGGCCTACGCCTACGAGATCGCCCACATCCTCCAGGACGGGCTGCGGCGCATGGTCGGCGAGGAGCCGGAGGACGTCATCTACTACCTGACCGTCTACAACGAGCCGATGGTGCAGCCGGCCGAGCCGGAGGACGTCGACGTCGAGGGCATCCTGCGCGGGATGCACCGGGTCAGCCCCGGCACCGCCGGGGAGGACGACGCGCGGCACGTGCGGCTGCTCGCGTCCGGGGTCGGCGTGCCGTGGGCGCTGGAGGCCCAGCAGCTGCTGGCGGACGACTGGAGCGTCTCCGCCGAGGTGTGGTCGGTGACCTCGTGGTCCGAGCTGCGCCGGGAGGCGATGGGCTGTGAGGAGGAGGCCTTCCTGGACCCCGACGCGGAGCGGCGGGTGCCCTACGTCACCCGCCGGCTCTCGGAGGGCCACGGCCCGGTGGTGGCCACGAGCGACTACATGCGGGCGGTGCAGGACCAGATCGCCCCGTGGGTGCCCGAGGACTACCACGCCCTCGGCGCGGACGGGTTCGGCTTCGCCGACACCCGCCCGGCGGCCCGCCGGTTCTTCCACATCGACGGACCGTCGATGGCGGTCAAGGCGCTGCAGATGCTGGCCGACCGGGGCGAGATCGAGGCCGAGGTGCCTCGGCAGGCCGCCGAGAAGTACCAGCTGCTGGACCCCGCAGCGGGCACCAGCGGCACCGCCGGCGGCGACGCCTGAGTCCCCGCCGCGGCCGGCGCGCCGCGGCGGCGATTGTGCGGCTTGGACAAAGCCGGCCGTGCTAGCGGCGTAGGCTGCCGGCATGGTCGCCGAGGCCCCCCGAGAGCCCGCCGCCGGTGCGTCCGCGCCCGCCGGTGCCGCCGTGGAGCGGGAGCCGGGCCCGCGCAACGCCGGCCTGGTCGCGACCGCGGCGGCGCAGCGGATGGAGCGCGAGCACGCCTGGTACCGGGCGCTGTCTGCCGAGGACCGCTCCTGGATCGCCCTGGTCGCCCAGGCGGGCATCAACGCCTTCCTGGCCTGGTACCGGCAGCCCGACCACGGCCGGCCGGTCACGACCAACATCTTCGGCACCGCCCCGGCCGAGCTGGCCCACACCATCACCCTGCGCCAGACGCTGGACCTGGTGCGCACCACCATCGACGTCGTCGAGGACGAGATCGCGCTGCTGGCCGCTCCCGGGGAGGAGGCCAGGCTGCGCGAGGCGATCCTGCGCTACTCCCGGGAGGTTGCCTTCGGGGCCGCCCAGGTCTACGCCTCGGCCGCTGAGTCCCGTGGCGCCTGGGACGCGCGGCTGGAGTCGCTGGTGGTCCACGCCGTGGTGCGGGGCGAGGCCGACGACACGCTGCAGTCCCGCGCCGCCGAGCTCGGCTGGGAGCAGGTGGCCTCGGTCGCGGTGCTGGCCGGCCACGCGCCCCGCGGCGGCGGCTCCCACCCGGCGAGCGCCTGCTGCGGCACCTCGTACACCTCGACCCCCAGCGGGTGGCACACCGCCTCGGCGTCCCCGGCGTCCGGCCCGAACATCGGCACCGACAGGTCCCCGCCCGGGCAGGTCGACAGCGCGAACAGCAGGTCGATCTCGGCGAACAGCTCGAAGTAGTCGCCGACGCGGGCCGGGCAGGTCTTCATGAAGTACTGGTCCCGGTCGTTCAGGCCGGTGCACTGGAACACGTTGAGCACGTCGTGCACGTCGTACTCGGTCAGGTGCCAGGGCGGCCCGCTGACCGCACGGGTGAGGTTCGAGTGACAGTGGTAGTCGAACTCCTCCCCGGACAGCATCGTGCGCACGTACGGGTCGCAGCGGGTGCCGAGCAGGTCGTGCACCCGGCCGCCCTCCTCGTCCCGTCCGTAGTCCTCCAGCGAGTCCCCGGTCACCGTCGCCATCGGCCGCAGGAACGGCAGCGTCGACCACAGCCGGTCGTAGCGGCTCACGTGCGCGGCCTGCAGCTGCCGGGTCCGGGAGGCCCACATCCGCTCCCGGGGGTCGTGCCGGTTCCACAGGTTGAGGTCGGCCACCTGCGGGCCCTCGATGGTGACGATGCGGCACACGTGCCCGGCGGGCACCTCCCACGCCCGGCCGGAGCGGATCGGCAGCTCGAACGAGTCCACCAGCCGGCGCCCCTCGGTCCGGGCGATGCGGTCGTAGCGGCCTCGCTCGACGTCCAGCGGCCCACCCGGCTCGGACTGGTAGGCGGCGTCGGTCAGCGCCATCGCGCTCGCCCTCAGCCCTCGCCCGGGAGCTCGGCCTCGTCCTCGGCCGCCGGGCTCAGGCTCATCGGGCCGTAGACGGTCTCGTCGTTGTTCTTGAGGACCACCGAGGACACCCCCGCGTTGGCCAGCTTGCTCCACTCCTCGGCCAGCCAGGCCTCGGCCTCGGCCTGCGTGGGGAAGGCCACGCCGCTCAGGCCCAGGTCCTGATACGGCTGCCCCTGTGCGTCGCAGTAGGTCCAGGTGAAGACATCGGTCATACTCGCCACCGTACGCGTCCCCCGTCGCCGCGCGCGATGCATCCCCGCTCGCCGCCGGCCCGGATCGACCATCGCCCGAGGAGGCCGCCGTGCCGCTCTCATCCGCCACGCCCCCGGCGCCCAGCCGGCCGCTGCGCGTCCCGCTGGCGCTGCTCACGGTGCTGCTGCTGAGCCTGCTCGGCGGCCAGCCCGCCGCCGCCCAGGGGGACCAGGACGGCGGGGAGGGCGGCCCGGCCCCGGGCTTCCGGTTCTGGGGCTACTACCAGCTGCAGGACGGCGAGTGGGCGTTCGCGACCGAGGGCGCCCACGCCAGCACCCCCGAGGACGGCTCGGTGGAGGGCTGGCGGTTCGCGGTGACCGCCGAGGACGACGTGCGGTTCCCGCGGGCCACCCCGGCATTCGAGGAGCTGTGTCTCGACCAGCCGGAGGCCGCCGAGGGTGACAAGCGCGTCGGTGTGGTAGTGGACCCGGGCCGGGACGTGGACGCCCCGGAGGGTGAGCAGCGGGGTGAGCCCAGCGGCTACTGCGCCGTGGTGCCCGCGGACGCGACCGGTCTGGAGGTGCTGCAGGCCGCCGTCGGCGAGGTGCGCACCGACGCCGACGGGGGCATGGTCTGCGGGGTGGCGGGCTACCCCGAGTCCGGGTGCGGCGAGCCGGTGGCCGAGGTGACCGAGGAGCAGCAGCAGCCCGACGAGCCGGTCGAGCTGCCGGCCGTCGCGGGGGGCGGCACGCAGGAGGCGGAGCCCGGTGCCACCACCGAGGCTCCGGCGGGTGACGACGCCGGCACGCCGGAGCAGACCGGCGAGGCGGAGCAGTCGGATGAGGGCACCGCGTGGTGGGCCTGGGCGCTGGTCGTGCTCGGCGCGCTGGTCCTGCTCTGGCTGGTGCTGCGGGCCCGTTCCCGCAGCAGGGTGACCGACTGACCCGGGCGTTAGGCTGGGCGCGCCGCCCGGTTGCCCGCCGGCCGGTTCCCGTCTCGTTCGCTCGCCCGACCTGCACGGAGTCCCGCTATGACCACCACCCTCGTGCTGGGTGCCGCCCGCAGCGGCAAGTCCGCCCATGCCCAGCGCCTGCTGGCCGACCGTCCCGCGGTCACCTACGTCGCCACCGGGCCACAGCCGGACCCCGACCAGGACCCGGACTGGGCGCAGCGGGTGGCGCGCCACCGTGCTGACCGGCCGCAGCGATGGACCACGGTCGAGACCCGGGAGCTGACCCGCGCCCTCATGCGGGCCCGGACCCCGGTGCTGGTGGACTGCCTCGGCACCTGGGTGACCCGCAGCGTCGACCAGGTGGGCGGCTGGGAGGACCCCGACCGGGCCCGCGAGCACCTCGCCGACCTGGTGGACCACCTCGTCGTGGCCTGGCGCCACCTCCCGGTGGACGCCGTGGCGGTCAGCAACGAGGTCGGCTGGGGGGTGGTGCCGGAGTCGCCGGCGGGACGGCTGTTCCGCGACCTGCTGGGGGCCGTCAACGCCCGGATCGCCGCCGCCAGCGACCAGGTGCATCTCGTCGTCGCCGGCCGGGTGCTGCAGCTCGACGACACCCCCGTCGTCCCGGCCGCCGGGCGCTGGTGACCCGGCCACCCGCCGCCGGGCGCCGGTGAGCCGCGGGCAGGACCGGCTGGGCGACGGCTGGCGGCTGGCCCTGGGGACACTGACCCGGCTGCCGGTCCCGGCCCCCCGCCGGGTCGACCGGCGGACGGCGGCCGCCGCGATGCTGCTCTCCCCCGTCGTGGCGCTGCTGCCCGCCACGCTGGCCGTGCTGCCGGTGCTGGCCGCGGGGATGCGTCCCGCGGTCGCCCCGG
>NZ_WIQI01000112.1 GCF_009602535.1 Ornithinicoccus halotolerans
CGTCCACGCGGCCACGGGTCTCCGGCCCGACGATGGTGGCCATCAGTCCTCCTGCCTCTGCTCCGGCGGGACCCGGTCCAGGTAGCGGCCCATCCAGGCCACCGGGTGGAGGCCGGCCGGTGGCTCGCCCAGCGTCAGGTCGAGGGCGGCGGCGACAAGCACCGCGCTCATCGGCGCACGCCGTCGCGGCCCGGGACGGGGTGCCGCTCCTGGCCCGGCTCCGCGGGTGTCTGGTGCCCGCTGACCGGGCGGCTCGGGACCACCGCCAGCCCCGACCGGCGCCGCAGCACCTCCACCCGCGCGGCGTAGATCTCCTCCAGCAGCGCCGGGCGCAGCACCGACTCGGGCCGGTCGTCGGCGACGACGCCGCCGCGGTCGAGCAGCGCCATCCGGGTGCTGTACTGCGCCGCGAGCGTCAGGTCGTGCATGGCAGCGACGACCGTGATGCCGTCCTCCAGCCGCAGCCGGTCGACCAGCTCCAGCACCGTCTGCTGGTGCCCGATGTCGAGGGCGCTGGTGGGCTCGTCCAGCAGCAGCAGCTGCGGGTCCTGCGCCAGCGCGCGGGCGAGCACCACCCGCTGCAGCTCCCCGCCCGACAGCTGGGTGGCCGGGCGGTCCGCGAGCCCGCGCAGGTCCAGCCGGGTCAGCGCCCGCTCGACGGCGGCGCGGTCAGCCCTGCTCTCGGTCCGGAACCGGCGCAGGTGCGGTGCCCGGCCGAGCGTCACCAGCTCCCGCACGGACACCCCCTCGGGCACCACCGGCTGCTGGGGGAGCAGCGCGACCACCCGGGACACTGCTCGCCGGGGGGCCTGGCGGGGGTCCAGCCCGCACACCCGCACCGATCCCTCGGCGGGCAGCAGGCCGCAGAGGGCGTGCAGCAGCGAGGTCTTGCCGGCGCCGTTGGGCCCGGCCAGGGACAGCCAGCCGCCCCGCTCCACCACCAGGTGGGCGGCGGACACCACGGTGGTCTCGCCCCTGCGCACTCGCAGCCCGTGGCACTCGACGGCGGTCACGACGTCCCCGCCCGCTGCCGGAGCACCACCAGGAAGAACGGCGCGCCGACGATCGCGGTCACCACGCCGATCGGCAGCTCCGCCGGTGCCAGCGCCCAGCGCGCCAGCACGTCGGTGAGCACCAGGAACGCCGCCCCCATCGCCATCGCCAGCGGCAGCAGCGTGCGGTGACCGGCGCCGAAGAGCAGCCGCACCGCGTGCGGCACCACGATGCCGACGAAGCCGATCAGCCCGCTGACGCTGACGACGGCCGCCGTCCCCAGCGTGGCGGCCAGCACCAGCACCAGCCGGGTCCGGGCCGGGTCGATGCCCAGGCTGGCGGCCTCCACGTCACCGAGCGCCATCAGGTCCAGCGCCCGGCGGTGCAGCAGGATGACCACCGCGGCGACGGCGACGTAGGGCAGCACGGAGACGACGTCGGCCCAGCCGTCGGTGCTGAGCCGGCCCAGCATCCAGGAGTAGACCGCCATCAGCGAGTCGTCGAACCACTGCTGCACGAAGGTCTGCACGGCGTTGAAGAAGGCGGCGACGGCGACGCCCGCCAGCACGATGACCACCGCGCCACCGGTGCCGCGACCGAGCGTGCTGCCGAGGGCGTAGGTCGCGGCCACCCCGGCGATCCCGCCGGCGAACGCCAGCAGCGGCACGCTGAACGGGCCGAGCGCGCCGCCGGCGACCAGGCCGAGGGTCGCTCCGAGGCCGGCGCCGCTGGAGACGCCCAGCAGGTACGGGTCCGCCAGCGGGTTGCGGAACACGCCCTGGTAGGCGGCGCCGGCCAGCGCCAGCGTGGCGCCGACCAGGCAGCCGAGGACCACGCGCGGCAGCCGGATGTCCCACAGGATGGCCTGCTGCTGGCCCGACAGGCCCGACTCGAGGTGGACGCCGGGCACCGCCCCGGCGAGCTCCCGCAGGACCGCACCGGGGGTGAGCCCGGCCGGCCCCACGAGGAAGCCGACCAGGCACGCCCCGACCAGCACCGCCCCGGCCACCGGGGACCGGAGGGCCGCGGGCACCTCAGCCCGCGTTCGCCGGCTCGAGCTCGGCCAGCTGGTCACCGACCAGCTCGACGAAGTCGACGACCCGCGGGCCCCACCGGCTGGCGATGTCCTCGTCGAGGGCCACCACGGCACCGGACTGCACGGCCGTCATGCCGGCCCACCCGGCCCGCTCGGTCACGCCCTCGACGGAGACGTCGCAGCACTCGGTGTCCGCCAGGAACACCAGGTCGGGGTCGGCCTCGACCACGAACTCGGACGACAGCTGCGGGTAGGGGTCGCCGTTCGCGGCCTGGTCGGCGATGCTGGTCAGCCCGAACAGCGCGTAGACCTCCCCGATGAAGGTCTCGCCGGTGACGCTGTAGCCGGTCGGGTCCAGCTCGTGGTAGTAGGTCGTGCCCTCCGCGTGCGGGGCCGACTCGACCGCCGCCGCGATGTCCTCCTGGAGCTGGCCCACCAGGGCGGTGGCCTCGGCGACGTGACCGGTCGCGGCGCCCAGCCGCTCCATCTGCGAGTAGGCCTCCTCCAGGTCGGTCGCGGAGGGCATGAGCAGCGTCGGCACGCCGGCCTTGTCCAGCCCGGAGACCAGGTCACCGGTGTCGCCGGTCGTGACCACCAGGTCGGGCTCGTAGCCGAGGATCGCCTCGACGTTCGGCTGGTAGCCGGACAGCGACGTCGTGGGCACGCCCTCGGGGTGGTCGGACTGGTCGTCGACCGCCACCACCTGGTCGCCGGCACCGATCGCCCACAGCGTCTCGGTGGCGGTCGGGCTGAGGGAGACGATGGCTTCCGGGCGCTCCTCGAGGGTGAGCTCGCTGCCGCCCTCGAGCGGCCCGGACAGCACCGTCACCGGGAACCCGCTGTCCTCCGGTGGTGCCGAGGCGGTGGCCTGCCCGCTGCCGGCCGAGGCAGCGGCCTGGTCACCGCCGTCGGGGCTGGTGTCGGCGCCCCCACAGCTGGCGAGCAGGGTGGCGGCGAGCGCGGCGGCCAGGGCCATCGGGCTGCGGTGTCGGGCACGCCCAGGGGTGGGTCGGTGCAGGGGGAGCTGGGTCACAGCGCATCCTCCGTCTTCGTCGGAGGACGAAAGACGTGGCTGCAGGGCGCACCCGGGGGTGGGCGATGCCGCACGAACTGCCCTTCGTCCGAGGACTAGTCACGTGGCCGTGGGGCAGAGCTCTGGCTGGCCGGCCCACCGGGGTGGGCCGGACTCACAGTTGCGGCACAGCGCCGGACTCTCACCGGACTTCACTGCGATCCCACGACACCCCCGCCGGTTGCGGAGGCGGGCTCACCCTACAGCGACCTGGTCAGGAACACGCTGTGGGGGTCCTGGCGGTAGCCGCCGAACGGTGCGCAATCGGTGAACCCGTGCCGCCGGTACAGGGCACGGGCGGGCGCGAAGAAGTCCATGCTCCCGGTCTCCAGCGAGATCCGGTTGGCACCGTCCGCGCGGGCGCGGCCGATCGCGTGCCGCAGCAGCAGCGCCCCGATGCCCCGCCCGCGGTGGGCCGGGTCGGTCCGCATGCTCTTCAGCTCCAGGTGCCGGTCCTCGACCCGGGCGAGCGCGACGGTGCCGACCAGCTCCTCGTCGCCGTCGCGGTCACCGCAGGCGTGCGCCACCCAGAGCCGGACACCAGGGCCGCTCAGCCCGGCCAGGTCCAGGGCGTGCCGGCTCTCCGGCGGTGCGGTCGGTGCCAGCTCGTCCAGGTGCCGCTGCAGGAAGGCGACCAGGCGGGGGTCCGCGAGGTCCGCGGGCGTGATGGTGACGGCCATGGCTGGCGGCTCAGCCCTCGAGCACGGCCCGCACCTCGGCGGTGTCGACCGCCGCCAGGTCGGGGTCGGCCCACCGCGGCTGCCGGTCCTTGTCGACCAGCTGGGCGCGCACGCCCTCGGCGAAGTCAGGGTGGCGCCCGCAGTCGGCCGCGGCCCGCAGGTCCTGCGCGAGTACCTCGGGCAGCGGCAGCCCGGCCGCACGGCGCAGCGCCGCGAGCGTCAGTACCACCGAGTGGGGGGAGCGCTGCCGGATCAGCCCGGCCGCCTCCCGGGCCGCCTCGACGGGACTGCTCTCGAGCCGTGCCAGGACGGCCGCCGCGTCCTCGCCCGCGTAGCAGCCCGCCGTCCAGGCGCGGTGCTGCTGCCAGGGCGCCTCGGTGGCGGTGTCGGCGCCCAGCTGGGCGGCCTCGGGCATCGGCCCGTCGTCGGCGAGGACCGGCCGGACCTGCGCCAGCACGCCCGTCAGGTCCGGCACCGGGGCGACGGCGTCGGCCAGCCCGAGCAGCACCGCGTCGGAGCCGCTGAAGGTCGCGCCGGTCAGCGCCGCGTGCGTGCCCAGCTCGTCCGGTGCCTGCGCCAGCCGGTGCAGCATGCCCACGTCGGGGAAGAAGCCGATGATGGTCTCCGGCATCGCCGCGCGCGTCCGGTCGGTGACGAGTCGGTGCGAGGCGTGGGCCGAGATGCCGAGCCCGCCGCCCATGACCACGCCGTCCATCCAGGCCAGGTAGGGCTTGGGGTACTCGGCGACGAGCTGGTCGAGGAGGTACTCCACCCGCCAGAACTCCTCGGCGTCCTCGGGCCGGCCCGCGAGCACGGCCTCCCGCAGCGCCCGCACGTCCCCGCCGGCGCAGAGTCCGCGGTCGCCGGCGCCCTGCACGACCACCGCCCGGACGGCGTCGTCGTCGGCCCAGCGGCGTAGCTGGTCCAGCAGCGACCGGCACATCCCGAGGGTGAGCGAGTTGATGGCGCGGGGCCGGTTGAGCACCACCCGGCCCAGCGGGCCGTCGGTCGCGTAGAGCACCTCCTCGCCGTGGCCGGGCGCGGGGGCGAGGTCCAGCTGGTCGTCCATGGTCGAGACCCTACGGGCGAGCGCGCGACCGTAGACTGCGGCCCCATGGCTAAGGCATCGCGGCGCAAGCGCCAGCAGCAGAAGCCCACCGGACCGGCCAGGGCGCCCTACGTGGCCCGCCCCTTCGAGGGACTGCCCGGCGAGGCGGAGTGGGTGGCGATGCGGGAGATCGTGCCCGCCGCCACCGCCGACGTGACGGTGCGGCTGCCGGGCGAGGAGGAGGACCGGGCCGTCCGGCTGGCCACGGTGCTGCCCGGCGCCATGCCGGCGATGCACCGCGAGGACGGCACCGTGCTGGTGGCGCTGCAGTCACGCACCTCCAGCGGGGACGCCAGCCGCGACGTCGCGCAGGCGCTGCTGGCCGCGGTGGCCGCCGAGCCGGGGACCCCGGTCACCTCGGTGCGGCCGGCCGACGCCGACACCCCGCGGATGCAGGACCTGCTCGCCGACCCGCAGCCGCTGCCGATCACCGTCCACGAGGACTTCTCGTTCTGGCTGGACGAAGAGCAGCAGGCCAGCCCCGAGCTGCAGGCCAGCCTGGAGGAGACCAACGCAGCGGCGGTACCCACCGTGAAGATCGCCGACGTGCCGTCGGCCTACTGGTGCCGGATGGGCGACCGCACCTACATCCGGTGGCTGCTCACCGAGGACGAGGACGACGCCACCCGCGCGCTGGCCCGGCTGCAGGCCCGCGGCGAGCACACCCTGGGCGGGGACACCGTGCTGCTGGGGGCGTTCCGCGCCGCGGGGCTGCTGGTGCCGGTGCTGGAGGTGGACCCGGGTGCCGAGCCCGCCTCCCACGGCGCCGCCCTGGCCGAGCTGGCCGGCCGGTACGCCGAGGCGCTCACCGTCGGGGAGCCGCTCAGCCCGGACGAGCGCCGCGCCCGCGACGGCCTCATCAGCCGCCAGGTCACCCTCCGCTGACGGCCGGCGGTAGCGACGGTGCGCACCCGGTGGCGGAAGAGGCAGGGCCGACGGTGAGCCCCGTCCCGGCCCGGGTCGCCGCGGTCGTCCCCGCCAAGGACGAGCAGCGCCGCATCGCCGCGACGCTGCGTGCCCTGGCTGCGGTCCCGGGCGTCGACCTGGTCGTGGTGGTCGACGACGGCAGCAACGACCGTACCGCCGACGTCGCCGCCCAGGCCGGCGCGATCGTCGTGCGCCACCAGCGCAACCGCGGCAAGGGTGCCGCCATGACCACCGGGGCCGAGGAGGTCGCCCGGATCGACGCCCGGCAGGGCGGCGAGCCGCACCTGCTGCTGTTCGCCGACGCCGACCTGCAGGCCAGCGCCGCCGGCCTTTCCCCGCTCCCGGGTCCCGTCGCCGTGGGCGAGGCCGACATGACGATCGCGGTGCTGCCGCCGCAGCAGCGCCCGGGGGGCGGGTTCGGCCTGGTGGTGCGGACCGCACGGACGGGGATCCGCCGGCTGACCGGGTGGCGCGCCACCCAGCCGCTGAGCGGCATGCGGTGCCTGACGCAGGAGGCGTTCCAGGCGGCTACCCCGCTGGCCCGCGGGTGGGGCGTGGAGGTGGGCCTCACCGTCGACCTGCTGCGGGCCGGGATGCGGGTCACCGAGGTGCCGTGCTCGCTGCAGCACCGGGTCACCGGCCGGGACTGGCGCGGCCAGCTGCACCGGGCCCGGCAGCTCCGGGACGTCACCCGCGCGCTGGCCGCCCGGGTGCGTCGCCGCCGGTGACGGGCAGCCGGGTGCGCACCGCCAGCACGGCGCAGGCCGCGACGGCCACCCCGACCCCGACGATGGCGATGCCGGAGTCGTTGACCAGCCACCCCACCAGCCAGCAGACCAGCAGCGCGCAGGCCGTCGCCCGCAGCGCGGGGAGCGCCCACAGCGGCCGGAGCGGCCGGCCGAGCGCCGAGTCCGGGCGTGCGACGGCGACCGCGAGCACCGCCAGCGCCAGCACCGCCAGCCAGGCGACCGGGTAGTCCCGCAGGATGCCGGCGCTCTGCTCCAGCTTGCCCCGCACGATGCCCGCCGCGTCCCCGTCCAGCACCGCCTGCACGAAGTCGCCCAGGTGGGTCCGCGCCGCCGGCCCGCGGGCCCAGTCGAGCACCATCAGCGCACCGGCGCCGGCCACCGCGGCGAGCCCCAGCAGCAGCACCCGTAGCGGTGTCGGCCGCAGCCCCAGGACGAGCATCGCCAGCAGGCCGGTGGCCAGCAGCAGCGGCGGCACCCCCCCGAAGTCGGCGCCCCACACCGGCACGCCGTCCACCGTGGCCGCGAGCAGCCCGAGCAGCAGCACCACGGCGGCGGCCGCCCACCGAGCCGCGGCCACCCCGTGCGCCCGCGCGAGGGTGCGGGAGGCGAGGAACCCGGCGAGCAGCAGCACGCTGGTCGCCAGGATGCCCAGCCCGGCGTTGCCCATCCCGTGGAACCGTCCGGCCGTGGTCGGTCGCAGCCCGAGCACGGACAGCAGCCCCAGCCGGCTGCCCAGCACCACGTCGAGGCTGAGCACCACGACCGTCACCGCCGCCACCACGGCCGGCGGCCCGAGCGGGTGCCGCCGCCACGGGCCCGCCCACGCCAGCAGCAGCTGCCCGAGAACCAGCCCCGCCAGCACCAGGCTCAGCGCCAGCATGGTCGGCCCCACCCGGCCGGACAGCGGGGCGCCGTCGCGCCACCACGGCACCAGGCTGGCCAGGAAGGTCGCCGCCGGCACCGACTGCGCCGCCGTCGCGGCCACCGCGGCAGCGGTCCGCCGGTCCGCGGCCAGCAACCCCGCCAGCAGCACCAGCACGGTCACCGCGGCGACGGTGAGCACCGGTCCGGTCAGCTGCGGGACCGCGGCCGCCGCCAGCGTCACGTCCCGGTGGTCCTGCAGCCGGTCCTGGACCCGGTCGGTCACGGCGGGGGACGGGCGCGGGTCGACCGGTTCCGGCGCGCCGTCGTCGCCCGGTGCCGGGACCGCCCGGTCCGGCACGACGCGGAGCTGCTGACCGAGCGTCGCCGAGGGGTCGGCTCCCGCGGCGGCCAGCAGGGTGGCGGTCAGGTCGGGGGTGTGCGCCAGTCCCGGCTGCGACGTGGTGCGTGAGGTGAGCTCTCCTGCCGGCACGCCGGGACCGGAGGCCAGCAGCAGCCGCGGCGCGGCCGCAGCGCCGGCGTCGGCCACGCCGGCGACGACCAGCAACGCCTCGGGGCGCTGCTCCCGCACCGACTCGACGAGGGCGTCCAGCCCGGCGGCGCTCATCGCGTCCTCGACCGGGCCACCGGCCACGAGTTGCCACCGGCAGTCGCCGGAGCGCTGCGGGTCCGGCTCCCCGCTCGGGCCTGGCTGCCCTCCGAGGGCATCGACGGAATCGACGGCGCCGTCGGGGCCGGCGCCCGCCAGCGCGGCTGCCGCGCCGGTC
>NZ_WIQI01000113.1 GCF_009602535.1 Ornithinicoccus halotolerans
CAAGCCAACGAACGCAATCGTGCTCATCTACCGTCCTCCTCGCAGTCCACGCTCAACGGTCGTACGTCAACGGGAGTAGGTCAGCCTCCAGCTCGCCCGCAGCTGAGCCTCCAGCTCGCCCGCAGCTGAGCCTTCCGCCCTGGCCAGGCACCCGACCCGGTCACCCGCCGACAGTTGTGCTCGGGACCTACCTTGGCAGACCCCCGGACCGGCCGGTGCTCAGACCAGGTCCCGGGGGATCTCCCGCTCCCAGCTCTGCGAGTAGACGCGCGGGTTGCCCCGCTGCTCGTCCAGCTCGTAGGCGTCCAGCTGGGCGCTGACGAGGAAGTGGCTGGTGGTGCAGCTCAGCACCGTGCGGGTCACCACCTCGGTGCGCCAGTCGTCGCGCTCGAGCCGCCGGACGGTGCGGGTCTCGCCGCGGACCGAGGTGACGTCGTTCCACCGGAAGCTGTACCACTCGCGGGTGTCCCGGTGGATGACGGTGCCCGTCTCATCGAGGCGGAAGGTGCCCTGGTCGTTGACCACCTCCAGCGTCGAGATGTCGGTGACCAGGTCCCGCGTCACCCGCCAGTGGTGCTCGCCCGTGCCCAGCGTGGTCGTCTCCAGCGGCGGGGTGCCCTCGGGCTCGCCCAGCGGCCGCAGCCGCTCGTCCTGCTCGCGCCGGGGCCGCACCGGCAGCCGCAGCGAGCTGACACCGGTGCGGATGGTCACCGAGGCGGCCTCCGGGGACGGCCACACCAGCGGCCAGTAGGAGGTGGACAGCGACAGCCGCAGCCGGTGCCCGGCGGGGAAGCGCTGCGCGATGCCGTTGAGCGGCAGCTCGACCTGGTAGCGGCGGCCGGGCTCCAGCGGCTCGGGGTGCTCGCTGCCGTCGCGGTGGGTCAGGTTGAGCACGCCGTAGGTGACCCGGGTGGCCTCGCCACCGGGCGCCACGTCGGAGAGCCGGGCCGCCAGCTGGGCGACCGGCCGGTCGGCGCTCACCTCCAGCGTCAGGGTCGGCATGCCGAGGATCTCCACGTCCTCCAGCAGCGGGTCGGTCTCGAAGACGAGCGCGCCGCCGTCCTCCTCGCGTTGGTCGTAGGGCAGGTCGGGCACGGCCGAGTAGGAGGCCCACTTGCCGGCGAACATGCCCACGCTCAGCGGCGACTGCAGCGTGACGTCGTGCTGCTCGACGTCGCGCTCGGGCACCGGGCCGCTGTCACCGGCCGCGTCCTCCGGCGCGTGGTCGTGCCGGATCAGCCTGGGCGGCCCGCCGCGCTCCACCAGGTGGTGGCGGGTGAGCACCAGCTCGTGCTCGCTGGCCCCGGGCGGCGGCCAGTCGTCCTCCCCGACCCACCGGCCGGGCCGGTCCTCGTAGGTGGCCTTGGGCGAGATGCTGTCCTGCATCCACGCCCGCAGCATCGGCTCCTCCTCCAGGCCGGTGTCGATGCCCTTGAGCCAGTGGTCCCACCAGCGGACCACCTCCTGCAGGAAGCCGATGGCCGGTCCGGGCACGCCGACGTGCGGGTACTTGTGGCCCCACGGGCCCACCAGCCCCCGGCGCGGGACGTCGAGGTTCTCCAGCAGCCGGAAGATGGCGTTGGTGTAGCCGTCGGCCCACCCGCCGACCGCCATGACCGGGCACTGCACCCGCGAGTAGTCCTCACAGACCGAGGCCGGCTTCCAGTAGTCGTCGCGACGCTGGTGCTCCAGCCACTTCTCCAGCCACAGCCCGCTGCCGCGCAGCCGCTCGTGCCACATCTCCCGCCAGCGGTCGCCGACGATCTCGGGGTCCGGCGGGAGGCTGTTGAAGGCGAACATCACGGTCGCCTCGGACAGGTTGTCCGCCAGCAGGCAGCCGCCCATGTAGTGCATGTTGTCGACGTAGAGGTCGTCGGTGGCCGAGGCGCTGATCACGGCCTTGAGCGCGGGCGGGGCCAGCGCCGCTACCTGCAGCGCGTTGAACCCGCCCCAGGAGATGCCCATCATGCCGACGTTGCCGTCGCACCAGGGCTGCTCGGCCAGCCAGCCGATGACGTCCTCGGCGTCCTCGTGCTCCTGCGGGCGGTACTCGTCGACGAGCACCCCGTCGGAGTCGCCGCTGCCGCGCAGGTCCACCCGCACACTGACGTAGCCGTGGCCGGCCAGGTACGGGTGGTTGACGGCGTCCCGTCCGCGGGTGGCGTCCCGCTTGCGGTAGGGGATGTACTCCAGCACCGCCGGGACCGGGTTGCGCTCGGCGTCGACCGGGCGCCACACCCGCGCGGCGACCTGCTGGCCGTCGCGCAGCGGGATGAAGACGTTCTCAATGACCTCGATCTCGTGCGGCAGCTCGGTGACGGACCTCACGCAGTGGCCTCCGGCAGCGACACGTCCTCGGGGGCGGCGGTGATGTCGATCGGCAGCATCGCCGTGACCTGCTCGAAGCGTTCGGTGATCCCCTCGTGGGAGTCGGCGCCCAGGTAGACGCTGCCGAGAATGTAGTTGTACTCGTCCTGGTGCGGCAGCTCCGAGAGCCGGTCGCCGGGCTCGACCTGCAGCGAGACGCGGGTGCCAGGGAAGCGCTCGTCGACCCTGGCGAACTCCTCCTCGCCAGGGACCCGGGTGACCACCCCGTCGCTGTGGTGCATGATCGCGCACTTGGCGGCGACCTCGTAGCGGCCCTCCCGGCTGGGCAGCGCCGGCCGCCGGCCCAGCGCGACGTCGATCGCGACCTCGTGGTTGGTGGAGCCGTCCACCAGCAGGAACAGCTCGCTGTGCGACTGCGAGATGCGGGTGTTGACCTCGATCAGCCACAGCTTGTCGGTCTCCTGGTCCCACATGTACTCGACGTTGAAGGCACCGTCGTCGTAGCCGATGTGGCGCAGGAACCGCTCGGCGGTGTCCACCATGCGCTGCTGCACCTCCTGCGGCACGGTCGCGGCCGGGTAGTCCAGCCGGGCGATGCTCTCGCCCGCAGGGTCCTTCAGCATGTCGAACATCCCGTGCACGTGGAACTGGCCACCGGACACGGTGCCCTCCGGGGCGGCCTGGATGCCGGTCATGACCTGCTCGGCCAGGCAGCTGTTGCCGCCGGCGCCGTGGAGCTCCTCGGGCAGGTCCACCCGGGCGAGCACCTGGTTAAAGGCGTCGCCCAGGTCGGTGATCTCGGCCCGGATCTCCGCGACCGCCTTCGCCAGGCTCTCCTCGTCGGTGACCATGAAGCCCAGCGCCGAGGAGTGCGCCTTGACCGGCTTGACCCAGAACGGGAACGGCAGGTCGATCTGGCCGCGCACGTCCTCGGCGAACGGGTCGAACGCGGTGAAGCCCGGCACCACCTCCGGCACGCTGGCGCGCTGCTCCAGGCGGCTCCAGTACTTGTGCTCGCACTTGAGCATGCTCACCAGCGAGGGGGCGGGGATGCCGTGCTCGGAGGCCAGGATGGGGGCCATCACCGAACTGGGGAAGTCCCAGTGGCTCACGATCGCGTCCACGGTGGCACCCGACTGCTGGAACTCGGCCAGCTCGGCGCGGGCCTGCTCCAGCAGGTCGTCGATGTCGTAGTCGGTCTGCAGCACCAGCCGCTCGAAGTCGAGCAGCCCGTGGAAGGTGAACTCCTCGGCACCGCGCATGCACTCCAGCTCCCGCCGGTGCAGGTCGGTCAGTCCCAGGACGAAGACGTTGCGGCGGCGGCCCGCCGT
Source organism: Ornithinicoccus halotolerans (assembly GCF_009602535.1). GTDB lineage: Bacteria > Actinomycetota > Actinomycetes > Actinomycetales > Dermatophilaceae > Ornithinicoccus > Ornithinicoccus halotolerans. The sequence goes on from NZ_WIQI01000113.1 coordinate 3,660, forward strand.
GGGCGTGGTCTCAGCCATGGGTGGGACGCAATCATGGCCGCGGAGGCGGTGCAACCGGACCAGGTCAGCCGGGCCGGGACCGTCCCGGCGGTCCGCCGGCCGCTACGCCAGGTCCTCGACCTCGCCCCACAGCCGCAGCCGAGACAGCCCGCCGTCGGGGTAGACGTCCAGCCGGGCGTGGGTGGCCGGCACCGCGGCCTCGGCGAGGAAGAGGTGCCGGGTGTCGGGGACGACCGCCGTCCTCGCCAGCACGTCGGTCCACGCGGAGGCGTCCGGCAGGTCCAGCCCGCCGTCGCGGGCGTCGGCGACCGAGACCCGCACCCACCCGGGGGCGTTGCCGACGTAGTAGCCGGTGTCCACCTCCAGCCGGCGGATAGTGCCGGGCCGGCCCAGCGCGAAGACGGCGAAGTCGTTGCCCTCACCGCGGCGCCGGGCGTTCTCCCAGCCCTCGCCCATGGTGCGGGCCCGGCCGGGCATGATCAGCTGCACCGGGGAGGAGTAGAAGGCGTCGGAGGTGTCCACCAGCCGGCCGCCGTTCTCGGCCGCGACCAGGTCGACGGTGCCGGTGAGGAACCGGGGGTCGGGCACCACCTCGCCGTGCACCCGCAGCCGGGCCACGCCCCCGTCGGGGTAGATGGACAGCCGCACGTGGGTCCAGCGCCGGTCGTCGTCGACCTGGTAGTAGTTGCGCCGGTCGCCCTCGCACGCGGAGCGGGCCACCAGCGGGTGCCACTGCAGGTCCGGCACGTCCGCCGCCGCGGGGTAGCCCTCGGCCGCGGCCGCCTCGACGGAGATCTCCGGCGGGTAGTTGCCCCGGAACCAGGCCGTGTCGACCACGACACCCCGCACCATCCCGGGCGCGCCCAGCCGCACCACGGCCCAGTCGTGGCCGGGCTCGCGGCGCCGGCGGGTCTCCCAGCCGTCGTACACCTTGCCCTTGTGGCCGAACTCGTGCGGGTCGAACGCGGGCGCCCAGGGGTTGATGAGGTTCTCCCGCTGGGCGAACAGCTCGTCGTTGGCGGCGACGACGCTGGCTCCCAGGGTGCGGCTGGCCAGGTCGATGAGCCCGGTGAAGCTCGGCTCCTGGGCGGGGGTCTCGGGGGTCATTCCTCTCCTTCTGCGGGTGCTGCCCCGGTGCGGCGCAGCAGCCGGCCGTGGGGGTCGGTGGTGACGCGTGTGCCGCGCAGGTAGGTGGCGCGCACCCGGCCGTGCAGCTGCTGGCCGGCGTACGGGGTGACGCGGTTGCGGTGGTGCAGCTGCGCGGGGTCGACGGTGAGCCGCTCCTCGGGAGCCAGAACGACCAGGTCGGCGTCGGCGCCGACCGCCAGCCGGCCCTTGCCGGCCAGCCCGGCCAGGCCGGCGGGGCGGGCGGCCATCCAGTCCACGACCCGCTCCAGGCCGATGCCCCGGGCCCGGGCCTCGGTCCAGACCACCGGCAGCGACACCTGCAGCGAGGAGACCCCGCCCCAGGCGGCGGCGAAGTCGCCGGACGGTGGCTGCTTCAGCTCGGCGGTGGCCGGCGAGTGGTCGGTGACGACGGTGTCGATGACCCCCTCCAGCAGCCCCCGCCAGAGCGCGTCCCGGTTGGCCGCGTCCCGGATCGGCGGGCAGCACTTGTAGGCGGTGCCCCCGTCGGGGACGTGCTCGGCGGCCAGCGCCAGGTAGTGCGGGCAGGTCTCCGCGGTGACGCGGACCCCGTCCTCGCGGGCGGCGGCGATGAGCGGCAGGCAGCCGGCGTCGGACAGGTGCAGCACGTGCACCCGGGCACCGGTGCGGCGGGCGGCCGCCAGGACGGCGGCGACCGCTCGCCGCTCCGCCTCGGGCGGCCGGGAGGCGAGGAAGTCGGCGTAGCGCGGCCCCGGCCGGGCGGGCGCGGCGGCGACCACGGCCGGGTCCTCGGCGTGGACGATCATCAGCGCGTCCAGCCCGGCGAGCACCGCCAGGTCCCGCTCCAGCTCCTCCGGCGACAGCGGCGGGAACTCCGGCACCCCGGAGTCGATGGTGAAGCACTTGAAGCCGAACACGCCGGCCTCGTGCAGCGGCTGCAGCTGGTCGGAGCTGCCGGGCACCGCCCCGCCCCAGAAACCCACGTCGCAGAACACCCGGCCGCGGGCCACGGCCCGCTTGGTCTCCAGCGCCGCCACGGTGGTGGTGGGCGGCAGCGAGTTCAGCGGCATGTCCACCAGCGTGGTGATGCCGCCGGCCACGGCGGCGCGGGTCGCGGTGGCGAAGCCCTCCCACTCGGCGCGGCCCGGGTCGTTGACGTGCACGTGGGTGTCGACCAGCCCGGGCAGCAGCACCTCGTCGGCGGTGAGCTCGCGCACCTCGGCGCCCCGTAGGACCGCGCCGAGCGGCTCGACGGCGGTGATGCGCCCGTCCAGCACGCCGACCTCGACGGCCCGCACCCCCTCGGGGGTCACCGCCTCGCGCGCCCGGACCACCAGGTCGTAGCTGCTCCGGTCCGGCGGCCGGGCCGCTACCCGTGCCGCGGGGTGGCCCTGGGCGAACCCGCCGTCCTGCGTCGTGGTGCTCATGCGGCCTAGTCCAGCAGAGCCACCGCGGTCGGCGCATCGTCGCGGCCCCGCGCCGGCTCCTCGAACTCGGTCACGGTGTCCAGGTCGGCGCCCATCGCGATGTTGGTGACGCGCTCGAGCACGACCTCCACGACCACGGGCACCCGCAGCTCGGCGGCCATCGCCTGCGCCTTCCCGAACGCCTCGGCCAGCTGCTCCGGGTCGTGCACCCGCAGCGCCCGGCAGCCCAGCGCCTCGGCGACGCGGACGTGGTCCACGCCGTAGCCGCCGGCGACGGGGTCGGTGCTGTTGATGTTCTCGAAGGCGAGGGAGACCTCGTAGTCCATGTCGAAGCCGCGCTGCGCCTGCCGGATCAGCCCCAGGTAGGCGTTGTTGACCACGACGTGGACGTAGGGCAGCCGGTGCTGGGCGCCCACGGCGAGCTCCTCGAGCATGAACTGGAAGTCGTAGTCGCCGGAGATCGCCACGACCGGCGCGTCCGGCCGGGCGCGGACCACCCCGAGGGCGGCCGGGCCGGTCCAGCCCAGCGGCCCGGCCTGGCCGGCGTTGACCCAGTGCCGGGGCCGGTAGACGTGCAGCAGCTGGGCGGCGGCGATCTGGGACAGCCCGATCGTGGTCACGTAGACGGTGTCCGGGCCGAACGCGCGGTTCATCTCCTCGTAGACCCGCTGCGGCTTGATCGGCGCCTGCGTGAAGTGGGTGCGGCGCAGCAGCGTCCCCTTGCGCGCGGCGCAGGCGCGCACCCAGCTGCGGCGGTCGGGCAGCACGCCGGCGGCCCACCGCTCCCGGGCGACCTCCAGCGCGGTCGCCAGGAACGCCCGGGCGTCCGAGACGATCCCGTAGTCGGGGGCGAACACCCGCCCGAGCTGGGTCGGCTCGATGTCGACGTGGACGAAGGTGCGGCCCCGCCGGTAGGTGTCCAGGCCGCCGGTGTGCCGGTTGGCCCAGCGGTTGCCGACGCCCAGCACCAGGTCGGACTCCAGGAACGTCGCGTTGCCGTACCGGTGGGCCGTCTGGATGCCGACCATGCCGGCCGCCAGGGGGTGGTCGTCGGGGATGGCGCCCCACCCCATCAAGGTGGGCACGACCGGCACGTCGAGGGTCTCGGCCAGCTCGACCAGCAGAGCCTCGGCGCCGGCCAGCAGCACGCCGCCGCCCGCGACCAGCAGCGGCCGGTCGGCCCGCTGCAGCAGGTCGAGGGCCCGCTCCACCTGGGCGCGGGTGGCACGGGGCCGCTCGACCGGCAGCGGTGCGTAGGTCTCCGGGTTGAACTCGATCTCGGTCTGCTGCACGTCCAGCGGCAGGTCCAGCAGCACCGGGCCGGGCCGTCCGGAGCGCATCAGCTGGAAGGCCTTCTGGAACGCGCCGGGCACCTGGGCACCCTCCTTGACGGTGACCGCCCACTTGGTCACCGGGGCGGCGATGCTGGCGATGTCGACCGCCTGGAAGTCCTCCTTGTCCAGCTTGGCCACCGGTGCCTGCCCGGTGACCGCCAGCAGCGGGACCGAGTCGGCCCCGGCGGCGTACAGCCCGGTCACCATGTCGGTGCCGGCCGGGCCGGAGGTGCCGAGGCAGACCCCGATGTTGCCCGCGGCCGCCCGGCTGTAGCCGTCGGCCATGTGGGAGGCACCCTCGACGTGCCGGGCGAGCACGTGGGAGATCCCGCCGTGCCGCCGCATGGCGTCGTAGAACGGGTTGATCGCGGCGCCGGGCAGCCCGAAGGTCTGGGTGGCGCCCTCCAGCTCCAGGACGGCGACGGCGGCGTCGACTGCGCGCATGCGTGGCATCGGATGCTCCTTGGTCGTGCGGCGTGGGTTGCCGCTAGTCGCGGCCGGAGAGGCTGGCGATGAGGTGGAACAGGGCGGAGTGGTCCAGGTCGCCGTGGCCG
>NZ_WIQI01000114.1 GCF_009602535.1 Ornithinicoccus halotolerans
GGGCTGCTCCACCAGCACCACGTGTCAGCCGTCCGCGGCCAGCGCGGTCAGCGCCTGCAGGTCACCCGCGCCGGTGCCGCCCCCGGCGCCGTGGCCGAGCACCAGGGTGCCGGCGGCCGCTCCCGCCGCGGCGTGCAGGTAGCAGCGGGCGGGCCCCTCCGGCGTCTCCACCTCCAGCGTCTCGGGCCGGCCGCCCGCCGTCATGCCGGGTTCCCGCCGACGATCTCGCCGGTCGTGGGGTCGACGGTGCCGTCGAGCTCCTCGACCGGGACGGGCTCGATGAGGCGCGGGCCGTTGTTGCGGGTCGCGTTCACCTCCGGCCGTACCGGCCAGGCGGTGAACCGCCCCGGCCGGTGGTCCGACAGCAGCGCCTGCACCGCCGACTCGTCCTGCAGCTCGGGGTCCAGCCAGTCCGCCCAGCGGTCGCGGTCGAGGACGACCGGCTGCCGGTCGTGGATCCGGTCCAGCCCGGGCTCGGCCGGGCCGGTCAGGATGGTGAAGGTCGTCAGCCACGCCTCCGACGACCCCGGCTCGGCGGCCGGGTCGCGCCAGAACTCGTAGAGCCCGGCGAAGGCCAGCAGCTCCTCGTCGGCGCGGGCGACGAAGAACGGCTGCTTGCGCGGCTTGCCCCGGCGGTCGGTCGTCACCGGAGAGGCCTGCCACTCGTACCAGCCGCGGGCCGGCACCAGGCAGCGCCGGGAGCGGGCGGGCTTGGCGAAGGCGCCCTTGTCCAGCAGCGACTCGGTGCGGGCGTTGATCATCCGCATCCCGATGCCGGGGTCCTTGGCCCAGGACGGCACCAGCCCCCAGCTGAGCAGCCGCAGCTGCCGCACCGGCTCCTGCGCGGTCGCGGCGGGCTCACTCTGCTCCTCGCCGGCCGCGCCGCGACCGCCCCGGGGCCGCCGCTGCAGCACCACCGGCGCCTGCTTGGAGGGCGCCATGTTGTAGTCCGGGGTGCCCGCCGGCGGGTCCTGCGGGTTCGCCAGGACGCTACGGGTGGGCTCGCCGGTGCCGTCGATCTCCACCTCGAACGCCTCGATGAGCTCGTCGGGGTTGGCCGAGGCCGCATACCGTCCGCACACGCTCCGTCCTCCTTGTCGCCTACTGCCGGTAGCCGGCCAGGAAGTTGCCGAACCGTTCCAGGGCGGTGGCCAGGTCCCGGCCCCACGGCAACGTGACGATCCGGAGGTGGTCCGGCCGGGGCCAGTTGAACCCGGAGCCGTGCACGACCAGGATCCGCTCCTGCTCCAGCAGGTCCAGGCACAGCTGGGTGTCGTCGTGGATCTCGTGCACCTCGGGGTCCAGCCGCGGGAAGACGTAGAGCGCCCCGCGCGGCTTGACGCAGCTGACCCCCTCCATCGACTGCAGCATCGACCAGGCCAGGTCGCGCTGCTCCCGTAGCCGCCCGCCGGGTGCGGTGAGGTCGTGGATGCTCTGCCGGCCCGAGACGGCCACCTGGATGGCGTGCTGCGCGGGCACGTTGGGGCACAGCCGGGTGGAGGCCAGCAGCTCGATGCCCTCGATGAACCCGCGGGCGTGGTGGGTGGGGCCGCTGAGCACCAGCCACCCGGCCCGGAAGCCGGCGACCCGGTAGGTCTTGGACAGCCCGTTGAAGGTCAGCACCAGCAGGTCCGGCGCGAGCGTGGCCAGGCTGACGTGCTCGGCGTCGTCGTAGAGGATCCGGTCGTAGATCTCGTCGGCCAGCAGCAGCAACGAGTGCTCCCGCGCCAGCTCCACCAGCTCGGTCAGCAGCTCCCGGCTGTAGACGGCCCCCGTGGGGTTGTTGGGGTTGATCACGACCAGCGCCTTGGTGCGGCCGGTGATCCGGGCCCGGATGTCCTCGATCGAGGGCTGCCAGTCCTGCTGCTCGTCGCACAGGTAGTGCACCGGGGTGCCGCCGGCGAGGCTGGTCGCGGCAGTCCACAGCGGGTAGTCCGGTGCGGGGATCAGCACCTCGTCGCCGTCGTCCAGCAGCGCCGACAGCGACATCTGGATCAGCTCGGAGACGCCGTTGCCGAGGAAGACGTCGTCGACGCCGATCGGGGGGAAGCCCGGCACCTCCTGGTAGCGGCTCACGATCGCCCGTCGCGCCGACAGGATGCCGCGGGAGTCGGAGTAGCCCTGCGCCTCCGGCAGCGCGGCGATCAGGTCCTGCAGGATCGGCTCGGGCGCCTCGAAGCCGAACGGGGCGGGGTTGCCGATGTTGAGCTTGAGGATGCGGTGGCCCTCGGCCTCCAGCTGTGCGGCGCGGGTGGCCACCGGCCCGCGGATCTCATAGAGGACGTCCTGCAGCTTGCGGGACTGCCCCAGCGGGCGCAGGGCGGTGGCGGTGCGGGGGGTCACGGGCATCATCGTCCCACCAGCGGCGGGAATGGTCCGCGCGGCCCACGGTGTTGACCCCAGCAGACCGCACCGACGTCGCACGCCAGGAGGCCAGATGCCGACCGCGACCGTACCCCGGCCGCTACGCACGGTCCCGTTCCAGCCCGCCGCGCATTCGCTGCCGAGCGGCTCGTTCGACCCGTCGGCGCTAGGCTGGAGGGTGATGACACAGCACCAGCTCACCGACGTGGAGGCCCAGGCCGAGGCCGACCGGACGGTGGACGTCGAGCAGGAGACCCCCGAGGATCGGGCCGCGCGGTTCGAGCGGGAGGCGATGCCGCTGCTGGACCAGATGTACAGCGCGGCGCTGCGGACCACCCGCAACCCGACCGAGGCCGAGGACCTGGTGCAGGAGACCTACGCCAAGGCGTTCGCGGCCTTCCACCAGTACAAGCCGGGCACCAACCTCAAGGCCTGGATGTACCGGATCCTCACCAACAGCTACATCAACATCTACCGCAAGCGGCAGCGGCAGCCGCAGGAGTCCGACGCCTCCGACGTCGAGGACTACCAGCTGGCCCGCGCCGCCCAGCACTCCTCGACCGGCCTCCGGTCGGCCGAGGCGGAGGCGCTGGACCACCTGCCCGACTCGGACGTCACCCGGGCGCTGGCCCAGATCCCGGAGGACTTCCGGCTGGCCGTGTACCTGGCCGATGTCGAGGGGTTCGCCTACAAGGAGATCGCCGAGATCATGGACACCCCCATCGGGACCGTGATGTCGCGGCTGCACCGCGGCCGGCGCCAGCTGCGCGAGCTGCTGACCGACTACGCCCGCGAGCGCGGCTTCATCTCCGAGCGGGGGGACGGGTCGTGAGCCGCGAGGCGGAGGAGTCGCCGTCGGCACGCCGCTCGCAGGCCGACTGCGCCGACGTGGTGCTGCGCCTGTTCGAGTACGTCGACAACGAGGCCTCGGACGACGACTGCCGGCGCATCCAGGCGCATCTGGACGAGTGCGGCTCGTGCCTGCGCGAGTACGAGAAGGACGTCCTGCTCAAGGCGATGGTGCGGCGCGCCTGCGGCTGCGAGCCGGCGCCGGATGCGCTGCGAGCCCAGATCATGACCCGGATCAGCGGGCTGTCGGTGACCTCCTTCCGCGGTGAGCAGGTCAGCTACCGCACCGAGGAGATCAGCTACCGCACGGAGTGGCGCGAGGAGCGCTGGTAGCGGCCGCGCCGGCCACCCGACCAGCAGCGAGGCCCCCGTCCGACAGGGCGGGGGCCTCGGGCGTATCGCGGTGGGCTCAGGTGTTCGGCTTCTTGCCGTGGTTCGGGCCCTTCTTCTTGCGGTCACGACGCTTGCGGGCGCGCTTGCTCATCGGTGCTCCTTCGGCGACGAATGCGGTGGCGCCGTCACGGCGCCCTTCGGCTCAGTCCATTCTCCCACACGGCCGCCAGCCGACCACAGTTGCTGGCTCTGCGGCGCCCCTCGGCGGCGGGATAGCGGTATCCCCGGACAACAGAGGAGGTCAGCCGCCTGCGGGTGATACTGGCATCCTCAGTAAATTCTTGTTAAAGATTGCCTGGTGATCTCCTGGGTATCTCCCGCAACAGGCATGGAATGTGTCACGATCTACCTGGGTGAGCGTGACCTCTCCCCGGGTTCCCCTTCAGGGACCTGCCAGCCCCACGGAAGGAATCGCCATGCTTCAGCTGCTCCTGGAGTTCGCGTACAGTGCCAAGTTCGCTTCATTCGTCAGCTTTATCCAGACGGTTTCCTGGGAGGAGTGAGAGGCGCTGACGTCCACCACTCATGACTGAGCCGCGGACGTCGGCAGCCTCGCACGCCCCCAGCCAGGGGCGGGTCCGACGCGGACCCGCCCCTGCGTCGTCGTGGCTGGTCAGCGCCTACATCGCGCTGTTGACCGCGCTCCTGGTGACCGTCGCCGTGCTGGAGTGGCGGTCCGGGATCGAGACCCCGCGGTGGTTCGTCGTGGGGGTGCTCGCGCTGCTGGGGGCGCTGGGTGCCTCGCTGCGGGAGCGGGAGCTGGGGCCGAGCATCGGGGTCTCCTTCGGCACCGTCGTGCTGGCAGCCGCGCTGCCGCTCACCGGGCCGATCGGCGCCGCGGTCGTCGGGTACCTCAACTACCTGTGCGCCTGGCGCCCGCAGCGGTTGCGGGCACGGTTGTTCAACGCCTCGATGAGCGGATGCATGGGCGCGACCGGGGGGATCGTCTACGTGGTCATGGGGGGCGTCACCCCGCTCCCGGCGGAAGTCACGCCGATCCGGCTGCTCACCGGGGTCGCGTTGCCGCTGGTCGTGGGCTACAGCGTGATGACCCTGCTCAACTGCCTGCTCATCGGCGGGATGGCACGCCTGGTGAACGGCGTGCCGGCGCTCTCGGCGGCCAAGCGGACGCTGAGCAGCCTGGGGCCGCTCTACTTCACGCACGCCCTGATCGCCTTCCTGTTCGTGGTCCTCTGGGTCCCGGCGGGGGTCGGGCTCTTCAGCGTGGTGCTCATCCTCGGCCCGCTGCTGATCGCGCAGTGGACACTCAGCCGGGACGCCGAGGAACGGCGGTCCCACTCCCGCACGGTCACCACGCTGGTGGCAGCCCTGGAGACCGCCAGTCCCTACTCCGAGGGACACAGTGGCCGGGTCGCGGCGCTGAGCAGCCGGATCGGCCGGCGGCTCGGGATCACCGGTGAGCACGCCGACGAGCTGCACTTCGCGGCCCTGCTCCACGACATCGGCCTGGTCGCCGTGGCGCCCCGCCTCCCGCAGGGGGAGGAGCAGATCAGCGTGGACTACCTGGCCTCGATCGGGGAGCACTCCGAGGCAGGGGTGCGCATGCTGAAGGACATCGACTTCCTGCGGGAGGCGCTGCCGGGCATCCTGCACCATCATGAGCGGGTGGACGGGCGCGGCTACCCCTCCGGCCTCGTGGGTGAGGAGATCCCCCTCTTCGCCCGCGTCATCGCGGTGGCCGACGCCTTCGACTCACTGACCGCGACCCGCTCCTACCGGGACCCGTTGTCCCAGGACCAGGCGCTGGCCGAGCTGCGGCAGCGGTCGGGCACCCAGCTCGACGGGCACGTGGTCGAGGCGCTGGCAAGCGTCCTCAGCGAGCGGCCGTGGCAGCCGACGATCATCGCCGAGCACGTGCGCGAGGCGCACGGGACGGTGCACGACCACGACGACCCGCGGGTGAGTGACCTCTACGCCGCCTGGTCACCCCATCCGGACGGAGTCGCGTGAACCGGCTGACCCTCGACCGGGCGGTGTCGCTGCTGGCCGGGCTCATCGTGCTGGCGGGCCTGGTGCTGGCGGCTCCGGTCTTCCTGGAGCTGCCCGGCGAGACGCGGGTCGGGCACGCGGCCTTCATGCTGACCATCGCCGCGGGCGAGACGTGGCGGACCTCGGTGGTCGGTGCGCGGCGGTTCGCCCCCGTCGCGCTGGCAGCGTCGCTGGCGTGGGCGATGACGCCCCACCTTCCGGGGCCGTGGCTGGCCGACCACCGCGGTGGCTTCGTGGTGGTCGGCACGCTCGTGGCGACGGTGCTGGGGATGTGGGTCCACCAGCGGCGCACCGGGGCGCCCATCGTGGCCCGGGAGGTCGCGCTCCGCGTGATCGTCGTGGGCGTCGCGGTGCTGGTCTACCGGGTCCTCCCGGTCGGCGGCAGCACGGTCTGCATGCTCGTCGAGGGCTGGTCGGAGCAGCGGTGGGCGGCTGCGCTGGTGATGGTCGGGACCGCGGTCGCGGCGATGACCGCCTACCTGACGCTGGGCGTCATGCTGCGGGCCGCCGACCACCACGCCCGGCTGGGTCACACGCTGACCGACGAGGTCAGTGCCGTCGGCCCGCTCGCGGTCGCGACGACGCTGACCGCGGCCGTGATCGCCATCGCCTACGAGGGGGTGGGCCCGGTCGGGGTGCCGCTGTTCCTCGTCCCGCTGCTGCTGCTGCAGCTGGCCGTCGCCCGGCAGAGCGCCATCCGGCAGGCGCGGCAGCAGACGCTGCAGGCGCTGTCCCGGCTCACCGAGCAGGGCGGCTTCACCCCGCCCGGACACTCCGCCCGGGTGGCCCGGCTCTCCGTCCTCGTCGGGCGCCGGCTCGGCATGCACGAGCGGGAGCTGGCCGACCTGGAGGCGGCCGCGCTGCTGCACGACCTGGGCCAGGTGTCGCTGCGCCGCCCCATCCCCGGCGGGGCCACCCTCGAGGTATCCCCCTTGGACCAGCGGAGGATCGCGCAGGCCGGCGCCGCGATCCTGGCCCGCACCACCGAGCTGGCCCGGCTGGCCCCCGTTGTGGCCGACCAGGCCACCCCGGCCCGGCGGTCCGACGAGCTGACGGCCACCCCGCTGGGCGCGCGGATCATCAAGGTGGTCAACAGCTACGACGACCTCATCGGCGGTCACCCCGACCACGACGCCGTGGCCGCGGCGCTGGCCCGGATGCGGCTGTCGGTGGGGGACGAGTACGACCCGCAGGTGTTCCGGGCGCTGTGCGCGGTGCTGCACCGTGACAAGCAGATGTCCAGCCACGCCTACGCGCGACTGGACATCTGACAGGCTGGCCGCGACCGGCCGGACGTCGCTCTCGGTCAGGCGCGGGTGCCGCCCGCGGACGCGTCCTTGGTCTCCCAGAAGATGGTGGCGATCTCTTCGATCTTCGCCAGCAGCTCGTCGGCGGTGGCGGCGTCCCACGACCCCTTGGTCCCGGAGGCGCCGGCCAGCTTGGTGGCCTCGTTGAACAGCTGGTGCAGGTGCGGGTACTTCTCGAAGTGCGGCGGCTTGAAGTAGTCGGTCCACAGCACCCACAGGTGGTGCTTGACCAGCTCGGAGCGCTGCTCCTTGATGATCGTGCCCCGCATCCTCATGTCCGGGTCGTCACTGTCGTTGACCTTGTCGATGATCTTCTTCACCGACTCCGCCTCGATCCGGGCCTGGGCCGGGTCGTACACCCCGCATGGCAGGTCGCAGTGGGCACTCACGTCGATGGTGCGGGCGAACAGACGCATGATGCTTCGGTGTCCTTCCCTGTAGACAGCGGGTCGGTCCCCAACCTACTCCGGGCACTGTGGTCTCGCACGGGGGTCCCCCGCGCGAGCGGGCTAGCCTGGTCGGGTGCTGCTGGCCATCGACACCTCCACCTCCGCCGTCGGGGTCGCCCTGCTCGACCCGGCTGCCGGGGCGGGCGCTGGGCGGCCCGGTGGCGTGCCCGAGGTGCTCGCCCTGGAGCGGCTGGACCCGCGTCGGCACGGCGAGCTGCTGGCGCCGATGGTGCAGGAGGCACTCGGGGTCGCCGGCGACCGGCTCACCGGGATCGCCGTCGGTGTGGGCCCCGGCCCGTTCACCGGGCTGCGGGTGGGGGTGGTGACCGCCCTGGTGCTGGGCCACGCCCGGGAGCTGCCGGTCCACGGGGTGGGGTCCCTCGACGCGCTCGCGCTCGCCGCGGTGCGGGAGGCCGCGGCGACGGGGACCGACCTGGGGCGGGAGCTGTTGGTCGCGACCGACGCCCGCCGCAAGGAGGTCTTCTGGGGCCGCTACGCGGTCGCCGGTCCCGCGGGCGCGCCGGGCGGCAGCGGGCTGCCGATCCGGCGGCTCGACGGT
>NZ_WIQI01000115.1 GCF_009602535.1 Ornithinicoccus halotolerans
ACGGCGCCAGCGGGCGGCGCGGCCGGGACCACGCCAGCCCTGCCAGCGCTGCGGCCACCCTCGTCGGCGCGGACGGTGACCGCCGGTCGCTGCCTGCATCGCTGTCGCCACGGACGGCGACGCTAGGCGGCGCGGCGGCGTCAGGAGGAGGGCGTGGACCCGCCTGTGGAGGAGGAACCGCTGCCGCTGCCCGCAGTGGAGGAGGAACCGGAGGAGCTGCCGGCGGTGGCCGGCTCCTTGGTCGTCGACGAACCGCCCGCGGTGTCGGTGGAGCCGCCCGAGGAGTCGGTGGAGCCCCTGGCGGACGAGCTCGCGGAGGTGCGGGAGTCGGTGCGGTAGAAACCGGAGCCCTTGAACACGACACCAACCGCGCCGAACAGCTTGCGCAGGGAGCCTTCGCACTGCGGGCAGGTCGTCAGGGCGTCGTCGGAGAAGGCCTGCTGGACGTCGAAGCGGTGGCCGCAGGCCCGGCACGCATAGGAGTACTTGGGCACGAGGGAAGTGTACGCGGCCTCCCGGGCACGGTCGTCCTGGTGGCCTAGGCTCGGGGCCGTGCCCAAGGTCCTCCGCCGCCTGCTGCTACCGCTGGTCGTCGTCGTGGTGTTCGCGGTCGTGGGCGGGGCGGTCCTGGGTGTCGGGCTGGTGCGCCGGCCGTTCCCGCAGACCACCGGGGAGCAGACCCTGCCCGGGCTGTCGGCCGAGGTCGAGGTGCTGCGCGACGAGCAGGGCGTCCCCCATATCTACGCGGACACCCCGGAGGACCTGTTCCGTGCCCAGGGCTACGTCGCCGCGCAGGACCGGTTCTTCCAGATGGACCTGCGCCGCAAGGTGGCCTCCGGCCGGCTCGCCGAGCTGGTCGGGGAGGAGGGGCTGGCCAGCGACACGCTGGTCCGCACCCTCGGCTGGCGGCGGGTGGCCAGCCAGGAGCTCCCCACGCTGTCGGCCGACACCCGCCGCTACCTCGCCGCCTACGCCGAGGGCGTCAACGCCTACCTGGCGAACAACCCCGCCCGCTCCGAGGTCGCCCTGGAGTACCTCCTGCTCGGCCAGCAGTTCTCGGACTACCAGCTGGAGCCGTGGGACGAGGTGGACTCGCTGGTCTGGCTGAAGGCGATGGCGTGGGACCTGCGCGGCAACTACACCGACGAGCTCACCCGCGCCCGGCTCGCGGGCAACGTCGCCCTCGAGCAGCTCAACTCGCTCTACCCGGAGTACCCGTTCGAGGAGCACGCCCCCGTGCTGGGCCCTGACGAGTGGGAGCCGGGGCCGGCCGGGGACGAGCAGCCGCTCGCCGGCCAGGGCCGCGGCGGCACCGGGCCGCACGCCGCTGCGGACGGGGACGGCGGAGGGGACCGCACCGCACGGACCTCGCCCCCCGCGCTGCCGCCGCTGCCGGAGCAGCAGGCCGCCGCGGTGGAGCGGACCGAGCAGGCGCTCGGGTCGGTGAGCTCGCTGCTGGGCACCGGAGAGGGGATCGGCTCCAACGCCTGGGTCGTCGCCGGTGAGCACACCCAGTCCGGGCTGCCGCTGCTGGCCAACGACCCCCACCTGGCCGTGGGGCAGCCCAGCCCCTGGCTGCAGGCCGGCCTGCACTGCCGGCAGGTGGACGCCGACTGCCCGTTCGACGTCTCCGGGTTCTCGTTCGCGGGGTTCCCGGGCGTCGTCATCGGCCACAACGACCGCGTCGCCTGGGGGTTCACGAACCTGGACCCGGACGTGACGGACTTCTACCTCGAGGAGGTCGACGGCGACCGGTACCGCCGGGACGGGTCCTGGGAGCCGCTGCGCAGCCGGGAGGAGACCATCCAGGTCGCGGGTGGGGAGGACCGGACCATCACCGTCCGGGAGACCGTGCACGGCCCGCTGCTGTCCGACGTGAGCGAGCCGGTCGCCGCGGCGGGCCGGGGCGCTCCGCTCAACGGGATCGAGTCCTCCGAGCGGTACGAGGTCTCGCTGGCCTGGACCGGGCTGGAGCGCACCCAGACCGCGGACGCGGTGTTCGCGCTCAACCGCGCCAGCAACTGGGAGCAGTTCCGGGCCGCCGCCCGGCTGTTCGCCGTCCCCGCGCAGAACATGCTCTACGCCGACGTCGAGGGCAACATCGGCTACCAGGCGCCGGGTCTGGTGCCGGTGCGGGAGTCCTCCACCAACGGCGCGCCGCCGGGGTTCTGGCCCGCCCCGGGATGGAACTCCAGCTACGACTGGCAGGGCTGGGTCCCCTTCGACCAGCTGCCGCACGCGCTCAACCCGGAGGACGGGGTCATCGTCAGCGCCAACCAGGCGGTCACGGCCGGCAGCCGTCCGTTCCTGACGACCGAGTGGGCCGACGGCTACCGCTCGGAGCGGATCCGGACGCTGCTGGAGCAGCAGCAGCAGCAGGGGCCGCTGACCACCGGCGCGATGACCCGCATCCAGACCGACGCCACCAGCGACTTCGCCGACACGCTGCTGCCGGTGCTGCGGCAGGTCCGGTTCACCGACGACTTCTACGCCCAGCCCCAGGACCTGCTGCGCCGGTGGGACCACAGCTTCCCCGCCGAGAACGGCGAGCAGGCCGCCGCGGCGATGTACTACACCAGCACCTGGGCCCACCTGCTGGCGCTCACCTTCAACGACGAGCTGCCACGAGACCTGACGGCCGACGGCGGCGAGCGCTGGAAGAACGTGGTGACCCGGCTGCTGGAACGGCCGGAGGACCCGTGGTGGGACGACCGGCGCACCGTGGGCGTGGTCGAGACCCGCGACGAGATCGTGCGGCAGGCCCTCATCGAGGCCCGGCTGGACCTGACCCGGCGCATCGCCAAGGAGCCCGAGGACTGGCAGTGGGGCCGGCTGCACCAGGTGTCGCTGACCCACCCGGTGCTCGGCGGGGACAACATGCCGGACGTGGTGCAGGGCATCTTCAACGAGGGCCCGTTCCCCGCCCCGGGGAGCACCGGCCTGGTCAACGCCATGAAGTGGGACGCCAGCACCGGCAGCTACCGGGTCACCGACGGCCCGTCGATGCGGATGGTGGTCGACCTGGCCAACCTGGACGCCTCCCGGTGGGTCAACCAGACCGGTGTCTCCGGCCACCCCTTCCATCCCCACTTCAGCGACCAGACGCAGGCCTGGCTGGAGGGCGCCACCTACCGATGGCGGCACGGCCGGGCCGCGGTCGAGGAAGCAGCCGAGGCCACCCTGCGGCTGCTGCCCGACGGCTGATCAGCCCAGCTCGCGGACACCCTCGGGGGTGAGCACGTGGCTGACCACGATGTCGTGCGGCTCGGTGGGCAGCCAGCGGACCAGCTCGTGGTCGTGCAGCACGGCCACCCGGGGCGCGGCCGGGGGCAGCACTGGCGCCAGCCGGTCGTAGTAGCCACCGCCCTGCCCGAGCCGCACGCCCGTCGACGCCACCGCCAGCGCCGGGAGCAGCACCACCTCGGCGCGTGCCAGCGCCGGCAGCCCGAGGTGGGCACGGTCAGGGTCGGCCAGGTCGGACCACTCGAGCTGGCGGTCCCGGCCCAGCGTCACCGGCACCAGCACGGTCGCCCCCGCCCGCAGCAGGCTGGCGTTCAGGTCACCCACGTCCGGCTCGGTCGGGAACGGTTCGTAGCTGGTGACGACCAGCCCCGCCAGCGAGCCGCCGCGCCGGGCCGTCAGCCAGCCGGTGGCGTGCTCGCGCAGCCGGGCGGCGTGCTCCCGCCGCGTCTCCTCGCCGCCCTGCTCGCGGAGCTGGCGCCGCTGGTCACGCACCCACGACCGGCAGACCGCCTTGCGGTCGGCGACCGAGCCGTGCCGGGCCTCGGGCGGCCAGGGATCTGGCAGCAGTGACGTGGTCACGGCCTCATTGTGCGACATCGGCGCGGTGCCGGCTCGTCGCCGGACGGGTGATCCCGCAGGTCCGTGGCTACATTGGGGCCCATGACACAGCGCGCAGGGAGCATCCGGAAGGCCGTCATCCCCGTCGCCGGGCTGGGCACCCGGTTCGTGCCGGCGACCAAGGCGGTGCCCAAGGAGCTGCTGCCGGTGGTCGACCGGCCGGCGATCGAGTACATCGTCGAGGAGGCGGTCCGGGCCGGGTGCACCGACGTGCTGATGGTGACCGGCCGCGGCAAGGGCGCCATCGAGGACCACTTCGACCAGGCGCCGGAGCTGCAGGGCGCGCTCGAGGCCAAGGGGGACGACCAGCGCGCGGGCCGGGTGGGCCGCAGCAGCGAGCTGGGACGCGACGTGCACTTCGTGCGGCAGGGGGAGGCGCTCGGACTGGGCCACGCCGTGCTGCGCGGACGCGCCCACGTCGGTGACGAGCCGTTCGCGGTGCTGCTCGGCGACGACATGATCGACGAGGAGGACCGGCTCCTGGAGCGCATGCTGCAGGTCCAGACCGAGCGCGGCGGCTCCGTCGTGGCGCTGATGGAGGTGCCGCCCGAGCACGCGGACCGGTACGGCTGCGCCGAGGCCACCCCGCTGGGCGAGGACCTGGTGCAGGTGACCGGCCTGGTCGAGAAGCCCGCCCCGGAGGAGGCTCCGTCCAACCTGGCGGTGATCGGCCGCTACGTGCTGCACCCGCGCATCTTCGAGGAGCTGGAGCGTACCCAGCCGGGCAAGGGCGGGGAGATCCAGCTGACCGACGCGATGCTGGCGCTGGCGAACGCCGACGGGGACGGCGCGGGGGTGACCGGTGTGGTGTTCCGCGGTCGCCGCTACGACACCGGCGACCGGCTGGAGTACCTCAAGGCGGTCGTGCAGCTGGGCGAGCGTCACCCGGAGCTGGGCGAGGACTTCCGCGCCTGGCTGCAGGACCGCGTCCCCGCGCGAGGGCCCGCGTGATCACCGTCCAGCAGCACCTGCAGCACCTGCTGTCCGAGGTGCGGCCGGTCCGAGAGGTGCAGCTCCCGCTGTCGCGGGCGCACGGCCGAGTGCTGACCGAGGACGTCCTCGCGCAGACCGACCTGCCGCGGTTCGACTGCTCGGCGATGGACGGCTACGCCGTGCGCGCCGCCGACCTGGAGGGCGTCGACCCCGAGCACCCGCGCAACTTGCCGGTCGAGGGCGACATCGCCGCAGGGGACGGCACGCCGCACACGCTGCTGCCGGGGCGGGCCTGGCGGATCCTCACCGGTGCGCCGGTCCCCGAGGGTGCTGACGCCATCGTGCCGGTGGAGGACACCGACGGCCGACCCCGGGAGGTGCTGGTGCGCCGTGCCCCCGAGGGCGGCGCCCATATCCGACGCCGCGGCGAGGACCTGGCCGCCGGTGACGTGGTCCTCGCGCGAGGCACCCGGCTGGGCCCCGCGCAGGTGGGCGCGCTGGCCGCCGCCGGTGCCGGCGAGGTCGCCGTCATCGGGCCGGTCCGGGTGGTGGTGCTCTCCACCGGTGACGAGCTCACCCCGGCCGGGATCCCGGCGGGTGCCGGGCACATCGCCGACTCCAACGGGCCGATGCTGGCCGCTGCGGTGCGGGAGGCGGGCCACTACGCGGTCCACGCGGGGCACCTGCCCGACGACGCCGGGCAGATCCGGGAGACGGTGCGCCACCACCTCGACCACGCCGACGCGATCGTCACCACCGGGGGGGTGAGCATGGGCGGGGAGTACGACGTCGTCAAGGAGGTGCTGTCCGGGGAGGGCTCGATGCGCTTCACCGAGGTGGCGATGCGGCCGGGCAAGCCGCAGGGCTTCGGGCTGCTGGGCCGTCGCCGGGTGCCGGTGTTCACGCTGCCCGGCAACCCGGTGAGCGCACTGGTCAGCTTCGAGGTGTTCGTGCGGCCGGCCCTGGCGCGCCGGGCCGGCAGCCGCTACCACCCGGTGACGCTGCCCGCGCTGGTCACGCACGGCTGGGAGTCTCCGGAGGGCAAGCGGCAGTTCGTGCCGGTCCGGCTGCAGCGCGACCCCAGCGGCGCCTACGCGTGCGTGCCGACCGGCCCGGCCGGCTCGCACCGGATGGCCTCCGCCGCCCGCGCCGACGGGCTCGCCGAGGTGGCCGAGGAGGTCACCGAGGTCGCAGCCGGCGAGGAGCTGGCGGTGCGGCCGCTACGGCCGGTCGTCGAGATCGAGGCCCGGCTGGTGGCCGAGGAGGAGCGGCAGGCGGAGCTGGCGGCGGACACCGGCAACGGACGAGGCAGGCACCGGTGGCGGGGCTGAACCACCTGCGCCCTGACGGCACCGCCCACATGGTCGACGTGAGCGGCAAGGCGGTCACCGTCCGCACCGCCCGGGCCGAGGGCACCGTGCTGCTGTCGCCGGAGGCGGTGGCCGCGGTCCGGGACGGGGCCGTGCCCAAGGGTGACGCTCTGGGGGTGGCCCGGGTCGCGGGTCTGCAGGCGGCCAAGCGGACCCCGGACCTGGTGCCGCTGGCGCACCCGATCGCGGTCCACGGCGTCGAGGTCGACCTGGTCGTGCAGGAGGACGGGGTGGCGATCACCGCCGAGGTGCGCACCGCCGACCGCACCGGCGTCGAGATGGAGGCGCTGACCTGCGTCAGCGTCGCGGCACTGGCGCTCGTCGACATGGTGAAGGCGCTCGACCGGCGGGCCACCATCACCGACGTGCGGGTCACCGCCAAGACCGGCGGCAGGTCGGGAGACTGGCGGCGATGAGGCCGTGAGGGGCTGGCCCGCCCGGCTCGAGGTGCAGCGCCCCGAGGGCGACACCATCGTCCTGCGGGGGCTGCGGCGCTCCGACCGGCGCCAGTGGCAGGCGCTGCGCGAGCGCAACGGGGAGTGGCTGCGCCGGTGGGAGGCGACCTACCCGACCGGGCCGGTCCGGGAGTCCTCGTTCTGGGCGGCCCGCCGGGCGGCCGAGCGCGCCGCCGCGGCCGGGCAGCTGGTGCCCTTCGTCGTCGAGGCCGACGGCGTCCTGGTGGGCCAGATGCACCTCTTCGAGGTGGTGTGGGGCTCCCGGTGGTCGGCCACCGCGGGGTACTGGCTGGACCGCCAGGCGACCGGGCGCGGCATCGCGACCTGGGCGCTCGCGATGGCGATCGAGCACGGGCTGCTGCGGGTGGGGCTGCACCGCGTCGAGGTCAACGTCCGCCCGGAGAACACCGCCAGCCTTGCCGTCGTACGCCGCCTCCAGCTCCGGGAGGAGGGACGGCGCCGCGGGCTGATCCACGTCGACGGCGACTGGCGCGACCACCTCAGCTTCGCCGTGCTCGCCGAGGAGGTCACCGCGGGGACGTTGCTTGCCAGGGCCGCGGGCGCCAGCGGGGTGACCCACCGGCAGGCCCCCGGGGCCACCGGCTAGCGGCGCACCACACCAGTCACAGAGCTCACGCCGCGACACACCGGCGACGTCCCCGAGGCCGCGCGGTGGCGTTCCTATCGTGGGAACGTGCCCGCCAGCAGCCTGATCTTCGTCGTGATCATCGCTGTCTGGGCTGCCTTCCTGCTCCAGCACTGGATACGCCGCCGCGACCACGTCGCCACGGCCAAGTCGGTCGACCGGTTCTCCGAGGCGATGCGGGTGCTGGAGCGGCGGCAGTCGCTGGCCCGGATGGACCTCTCCCGCCCGGTGCCACGCTCCTACTCCGTCTCGCCACTGCGCCCGGCCCACCCGGACGTGGTCGTCAAGCGTGCCGATGCCGGTCAGTCCGCCCCGCCGAAGCGGCGTACGCCCGCGCGTCCGGCACCGCCCCGCGGGGTGCCGCCCCGCTGGGTGGCAACGCTGCGTGGCGCCACCCTGCTGCTGGCCGTCGCGGTCTCCGCGGCCGCGGTCGGGCTGGGGCTCAGCCCGCTGCTGCCGTGGTGGGTCGCCGCCGCCGCGCCGGTCCTGCCGCTGCTCACCGTGGTGGTGCTGCTCCTGCTGCTCACCGTCCCGCTGCTGATGTGGCTGACGGTGCGGCTGGCC
>NZ_WIQI01000116.1 GCF_009602535.1 Ornithinicoccus halotolerans
CCCCGGCGGCGCGCAGCGGCGAGCGGGCGTCGGGCTCGCTGGACTCCCCGGGCAGCACCCGGTCGATCCGCCAGCCGCCCTCGGCGCGGGACAGGTCGGCTCCGAGCAGCCCGAGCCGGCGCTCCTGGTCGCCGGGCGGCTCCGGTGGCATGGTGTAGGCGTGGGAGGTGTTGAGCTCCCCGCCGACCTCCCACAGCAGGTCCTCCACGTCGTCGTGGCTGCGCAGCTGCTCCACCACGGGCCGCCAGCGGGCCACCACGGCGTCCCAGTCGACGCCGTCCATGTCGGCCCGCCAGAAGTGGTCGCGCATCAGCCGGGCGTACTCGTCGAACATCTGCCGCCACTCGGCCAGCGGGTCCACCTGCAGCCGCAGCCGGCCCAGATCGACGGTGACGACCTCGCCGTCGTCCTCCTCCGGCTTGTGGGTGGCGGGGGAGACCGTGACCGCGTCCTGGTGCCGCACCACGACCCGCTCCCCGTCGCCGGAGACGGCGTAGGAGTCGACCTTGTCCACGACCGTCTCCAGGTGGCGCTTGTCGAACGACCAGTACTGCAGCCGGTCCGGCCGCGCCTCGTCGCGCACCCCGGCCCGGCGGCTCCCCAGCTCGCCGGTCGCCGCCTCCTGCTCGACCCACAGCACGCCGTCCTTGGCCGGGCGCAGGTCACGGTACTCGGCCGAGGGCACCGGGAACGGCACGATCCGGTCCTCGGCGCCCGCGGCGTCCAGCTCGGGGCTCGCCGGCGGCGCCTCCTCCCCGGCCGCGTCCGCCACGTCCACCGCGGCGCCGTCCCGGCGCGCGCGGGCGTCCGCCTTCTCCCGCTCCTGCGCCTGGGTGCTGAGCCGCCAGCCCTCGGCGCTGGGCCCGAACGGTGCCGGGTCGGTCGCCGACAGCGGGATCAGCCACGGGCGGGAGGACCCGGCGAACGACAGCGCGAACTCGTGGGGGTCATACTGCGGGTCGAAGGTGCGCTCGGACAGCAGCACCACGTAGCGGCCGTCCGAGGTGAACGCCGGGTCGTGGTCGTGGTAGCGGCCCGAGGTCAGCGCGACCGGCTCGGCACCCGGGACGCGGGTGTCCAGCACCATCACCTGGTGCAGCTCGGCCTCCTCAGCCGTCGGCTGCGACCACAGCAGGTAGCGGCCGTCAGGGGAGAACCCCGGGCTCTCGGCCTCACCCTGCGGCGAGTGCCCGACCTGGCGCACGCCACCGTTGCCGGCAGCGCCCTCACTGCCCTCACTGCCCGCGCTGCCCGCGGCGACGTCCACGACCAGCACCCGCCCGTCGTGGGTGATGGCGGCCAGCCGCTCGCCGGCCGGGTCGGCAGCCAGGTGCAGCACCCGGCCCAGCTGCCCGGCCGCCAGCCGCCGGGACGGCTCGGCGCCGGTGACGTGGTGGACCTCGAGGGCGTCCTCGCCCTCGGCGTCGGTCACCAACGCGGCGCGGCCGGTCCGGCCCAGCAGCACCGGCTCGCGGGTGCGGACGGCCGAGTCGGCGACCAGCGCCCGGGCCGGCCCCTCCCGGTGCGCCAGCCAGAACGTCGCGCCCCGCCAGCCGACCAGGCTGGCGTCACCGCCGTGGTCGGGCGCCAGGGTGTGCAGCCGCTCGGTGGGGCGGGCCGACCACGGCTGCGGTGCGGCCCCGGGCACGGTGACCGGCAGCGGCCGTGGCTCACCGTCGAGGCCGTCGAGCAGCCAGAGCCGGCCGCGGCTGTGCCACACCACCCGGTGACCGTCGCTGGCGGCGTCGCGCACGTACCCCTGCTCGGGACCCTGGTGGGTCAGCTGGCGCGGCTCACCCTCGCCGGGCGCCCCGTCCCAGACCCACAGGTTGGCCTGCTCGTCGGCCCGGTCGGGGAAGCTCGCGGCGCGGTCGGAGACCACCAGCAGCCGGCCGTCGACCCACATCGGGTCGACCAGCCCGGCGGTGTCCTCCGGCAGCAGCCGCTCCCAGTCGCCGGCGCCGCGACGGTCCAGCCACAGCCGCGGCGCGGTCCCGCCCCGGTAGCGCTTCCAGTGCGCCGGTACCCGGCTGCCCGGCGTGGTCAGCGCCACCGCGCCGTCACCGGCCAGGGCCAGTCCCGAGGCCGGCCCGTACCGCAGCCGTTCCGCGCGGCCGTCCAGCCCGACCGCCTTGACGACCAGGTGCCGGATGCTGGCCTCGCCGGCGTTGGAGGCGACCAGCACCCGCTCGTCGTCGGCCCAGCCCAGCACCGTCGTGGTGTGGGCGCCCCAGTAGGTCAGCCGTCGGGAGGGCTCGCCCTCCAGGTCGGCCACGACCAGCTCGGGGTGGCCGTCGCGGTAGGAGACGAACGCCACCCGGCTCCCGTCCGGGGAGATCCGGGGGTGGCGCACCGGTGCCCGGTCGTCGGTGACGCGCCAGGCCCGGCCGCCCTCCGCGCCGACGACCCAGACGTCGTCGGCGGCCACGAAGGCGACCAGGTCCTGGCGCACGTGCGGGTAGCGCAGGTAGGCCGAGGTCATCGGGTCAACCTAGCCGTTGCCGGTGACCGGCTTCACCCGCTTTCCGTCGACCGCTCCGCCTCCCGGCCGCGGGAGGCGGCCGTGGCAGCCCGACCGGCCAGCTGGACGGCCTGCCGGTGCCCGTTGCCGGCGCGCTCGCCGTCGGCCATGCCCGGGAGCAGCTGGGCCAGCAGCAGCGTGGACAGCGCGGAGGAGTCGGTGCCGCCACCGTCGGTGCGGACCACCACCGGCCGCGGTGCCGAGTCGGCGAGGTGGGCACCGACGTCGAGCCGGCGCCGGGCCAGCTCGTACTCCAGCACCGCCCGGTTGTCGCGGTAGGCGGTGGCCAGCTGCTCCTGCGCGCGGGCCTCGCCCTGGGCCGCGACGAGGTTGGTGCGGGCGCGGGTCTCGATCTCCCAGCGCACCCGCTGCGCCTCGGTCTCGCGCTCCTCCAGCATCTGCGCGACGTCCTTGCGGGCCTTGTTGAGAGCCGCGCTGACCTCGACGATCCGGGCGTCGCGGACCTTCTTGGACCGCTCGATCTCCATCAGCAGGGTGTCGATGCGGCGCTTGCGGGTGAGCTCCCACTCCTTCTCGTAGGCTACCAGCTCCTTGGAGACCCGCTCCCGGGTGGAGAGGTGCTCGCGGTACTGGTCGGGCAGCTGCACGTCCGGGATGTTGCAGCCCATGATCTGCACGCCGTACCGGGTCAGCTGCCGGTTCAGCAGCTCCTGCATGTCCTTCACGTCGCTGCCGCGCAGGTCGTAGGCCTGCTCGGTGCGCACCTGCCGGCTGCGCTGCCGGATCGCGTCCTGCACCGAGTTGGCCAGCACCAGGTCGAAGTTGCCCGCGCCGATGGTCTGCACGAACCGGACCGCGTCGACGATGCGGAACCGCAGGAAGAACTCGATGGACTTCAGCGGGACGTTCTCGTGGGTGGGGCTGGAGAGCACCGGCGCGGTGTAGGGGATCTCGGTGGTGACGTCGACGACATAGGCCACCCGCGCCCACGGGTGCCACAGATAGTGGCGTCCCGGCGGCAGGCCGGTCCCGCTGATCGCCCCGAACTTGGTCAGCACCCCGATGGTGCCCTCCTCGATCTCCACGATGGAGGAGCGCCACCACCACAGCGCCGCGGCCACCAGCGCCAGCACCGCGACCGCGAACGCGAGACCGGCGAAGCCGCCCCGGTCGGTGGTCGCCAGCACGACGCCGCTGGCCAGCGCCCAGATCGCGAACCAGACCAGCAGCGTCCAGCGCAGGCCGCGCTTGTCGCGGGGGATGACGACCGGCACGACCGCGCCCTGCTCGCCGCCGCGCAGCAGCCGGGCCACGTCACCCCAGGAGGCCAGCACCTCCTTGATCGAGCTCATGCCCTGCTGGCGGTGCTGCGACATCGCAGGCTGCTGACCGCCCTGCCCGGGCGGGTCCCACTGCTGCTCACTCATCGGTGGTCCCCTCTCGCTGCTGCTGACCCTGCGGCTGCCCGCCGGAGGGGTCCGGTGGTGGCGTGGACTCCGCGGACTCCACGTCCACCGGCTCACTCACCGAGCGGCGGATCTGCTCCATGCGGTCCTCGCCGGGCAGGTGGGCCGTTGTCTCGGTGTCGTCCTCGCTGACGATCTCGACCTGGGTGGCCTCCGGCGGCTTCAGCAGGTGCTCGATCTCGCCCTCGCGCTGCTGCACCCGCTGCTCGATGTCAGGGCGGCGGCCCTGGATGGCGCGCATGTCCTCGTCGGTGAACAGCTGCTGGTCGGCCCCGCCGACCAGCTCGCGCGCCAGCTGCAGGTAGTCGATGCCACCCTCGCCCTCACCGATGCGCACCATCTGCGGCAGCGCGTCGGCCAGCCCCTCGAGCCGGTCCAGCAGGTCCTGCTGGTAGCGGTACTCGAGGATCTGCGGGGCCAGCGCGGCGCTCATCGCCCGGATGTCCAGGGCCTGCGCCTCCAGCAGCGCCGCGTTGGCGTTGGCGGTGGACTCGGACTCCACGAACCGCTGCCGGGCCAGCGCCTCGGCCCGGTTGGTCTCCCGCTCCAGGGCGGTGTCCATCTGCGCCTGGTAGCGGGCGATGTCGGCCTGGATGGCCGACAGCGTCTCGTTGAGGGAGGCCAGGTCGCGGTTGAGGTCGCCCTCGTTCTGCTCCTTGCGCAGCTGCAGCTCGTACTCGTAGGTGTAGGCCTCCTTGGCCACCCGCACCATCTCGGGGGCCGCCAGGTCCATCCGGTACTCCTGCGCGGACGGCTCGGCGTGGGTGATGTTGGCCGTGGTCAGCTCGACCGCGGGCGCGAACTGGGCGTTGAGCTGCTCCAGCAGCCGCGCGGTGCTCTCGCCGACCAGGTCGTAGATGCCGGAGGCCTCCTGCTCGTAGATCAGCGAGCGGGTGGTCTCGGAGATGGCGTTGTTGAGCTTGTCCTGGAAGCCCTGGACCGCGCCTAGCACGAACACGAACTCGCGGGCGCTGACGATCCGGAACTGCAGGAACAGGTCGACCGAGGCCTGCACCCCCGACTTGGTCGGCGCCTGCCGGATCGGGGCGTTGAACGGGTACTCCCGGGTGGTGTTGACGATGTAGGAGACCCGCTTCCACGGGTTCCACAGCGTCACCCGCCCCGCACCGACCTCCGCCTCGACCTTGCCGAACCGGGAGATCAGCGCCGTGCAGCCCTCCGGGACCATCACCATGCCCTGACGCCACCACATGAACGCCGCCACCAGCAGCACGATCACCCAGTAGTGCACCCCGAAGACCGCACCGGCCAGCCCCAGCGGCAGCAGCGCCAGGCCGCCCACCACGCCGAGCACCACCAGCGCGACCACCGGGAGCAGCGCGCGCACCTTGCGCCCGCGCGGCATCACCATCGGCGTGATCACGTGCACCGGCCCCTGCGGGGTCGACTCGAAGTAGCTGCGGGAGAGCTTCTCGGCGGCGTCGTCCAGCGAGGAGGACTCGGCCACGATGCGGGTGATCGCCGCCGTGCCCTCCCCCCGCTGGGTGGCGAAGTCGCCAGGGTCCAGCCCGAACGCCTCCGCGGCCTGCCCTGCTCCGCCGGCCCCGGCGACCCCGCCCAGCGACTGCTGGACCTGGTCGTTTCCGGCGACCTGGCGGGCCGCGTCAATCAGTTGCTGCGCCCTGCTCACGTCAACCCCTCCTCGGGAACCCCTGCGGCGTGCACCGTCTGCCTGCGGCTGTCCCGCGGGCGGCATGTCGAGTCTGTCACGGGGAGTGGACTCCCCGACAGGCCAGCGGGTTCCCCCAGCCCGCTCCCAGGCCGTCCACCGGTGCATGGGCCACACTGTCCGGGTGAACCGCCTGCTGCTGGGTCCGATGGTCCGCCACGTCGACACCACCTCGGCCGCGGTGTGGGTGCAGACCGAGGCGGCTGGCACCGTCTCCGTCCACCTGCCGCCGGCCCGTCAGGGGGAGCCGGAGCGGGTCTGGCGGGAGCCGACGTTCGCGGTGCACGGCTACCACTACGCCCTCGTGGAGGTGACCGGGCTGCACCCCGGCGAGCGGGTCGGCTACCGGGTGGAGGTGGACGGCCAGCCGGTGTGGCCGGAGCCGGACAGCCGCTACCCGGCCCCGGTGCTGCGGACGCTGGTGGAGGACGAGCCGCTGCACCTGGCGTTCGGGTCATGCCGCACGTCGGTGCCGCACGACCGCCACCACCACCTCACCCACGGCGTGGACGCGCTGCGCAGCTGGGGGCTGGCGCTCGCGACCGGTGAGCAGGCCCCGCTGGCCGGGGACGGGCGGCCCGGGTTCGCCGGCGAGCCCGACCTGCTGCTGCTGCTGGGCGACCAGGTCTACGCGGACTCCACGAGCCGGCAGATGCGGGAGTTCATCGCCTCCCGCCGCGACACCGACCAGCCGCCGTGGGAGGAGCTGAAGGACTACGTCGAGTACGCCCACCTGTACCTGCTGGCCTGGAGCGACCCGGCGCTGCGGTGGCTGCTGTCGTGGCTGCCGACGCTGATGATCTTCGACGACCACGACGTGCGGGACGACTGGAACACCTCGCTGGAGTGGCGCCGGGAGATGGAGGCGACCAGCTGGTGGCACGAGCGGATCGTCGCGGGCCTGGCCTCCTACTGGGTGTACCAGCACCTGGGGAACCTGTCGGTCGGCGAGCGGGCTGCCGACGAGGTGTGGGTCGAGCTGCGCCGCCGGCAGTCCGCGGGGGACGGCGAGGTGGACCTGACCGAGGTGCTGGAGGCGTTCGCGGCCCGGGTGGACCGGCAGCCGGAGACCTACCGGTGGAGCTATGCCCGCAACTACGGCGAGGCACGGCTGGTCGTCGTGGACTCCCGGGCCGCGCGGCTGCTGGAGCCCGGGGCGCGCTCGATGCTGGACGCCGAGGAGATGGCCTGGCTGGACGGCCAGCTGCAGGGGGACTGCGACCACCTCATCGTCGGCACCTCGCTGCCCTACCTGCTGCCCGAGGGGCTGCACTACCTGGAGGCGTGGAACGAGGCGATGGTGGACGGCCGCTGGGGGCCCCTGATGGCCCGCGCGGCGGAGAGGTTGCGGCAGGTGATCGACCTGGAGCACTGGGCCGCGTTCAACGGCGGCTTCGAGCAGGTCGCCCGCATGGTCACCGAGGTCGCCGACGGCCGGCGGGGCCGCTCCCCCTCCTCGGTGCTGTTCCTCTCCGGTGACGTCCACCACTCCTACGTCACCGAGGTGCAGCGCGCCGGGGGCTCCCGGGTGCTGCAGCTAGTGTGCTCGC
Organism: Ornithinicoccus halotolerans; assembly: GCF_009602535.1. Taxonomy (GTDB): domain Bacteria; phylum Actinomycetota; class Actinomycetes; order Actinomycetales; family Dermatophilaceae; genus Ornithinicoccus; species Ornithinicoccus halotolerans. The sequence continues at coordinate 7,189 of NZ_WIQI01000116.1, forward strand.
CGATCCGCAACCCGCTGCCTCGCGCCATCCGGCTGCTGACCGCCGTCCTGGCGCACGGCGTGGCCCGCCCGGTCGGGGCCGCCCTCGCCCGGTCGGCCAAGGTCCCGGAGGCGTCGCTGACCTGGAAGGGCGTGGCCGGCCCCTGGTTCGACAACAACCTCGCGGTGCTCCGGGTGGAGCCGGAGAGCCACGAGCTGCGGGTGGTGTGGCTCAACGGCGCCGTCGAGGGCGGTGACCACGACCGGCCACAGCTCGGGGTGGTGGCCGACGTCGAGCTGGACGTGCCGCCGCCCGGCTCACCGCGCCGCCCGCCAGCGGCCCACGTGCACCCCTCCCGGCGCACCCGCGTCCGGATGCTGCGGCGGCGGGTGGCCTGGGCCGTCGCCGGCACGGTCGCGTGGGAGGTGACCGGGTGAGCGACGACCGCAGGCTCGAGGTGCTCCGCGCCATCGTG
>NZ_WIQI01000117.1 GCF_009602535.1 Ornithinicoccus halotolerans
CCAGCGCCGCGGTGAGCATGTCCTGGTTGGAGGCCCGGGCGTAGGCGCCGCCGACCTTGCCGAACGGGATCCGGTTGCCGCCGACGACGACGGCCGACCGTGGGGGTGTGCTGGCCATGGAAGCTCCTCTGCTCTACTCGGTACCGACGGTAGCAGGTACAGTCGGTACCCGGTACCGTGGGCGAGCGAGGAGGCGGGCGGCATGAGCACCCGAGTGGACGGCCGGGACACCCGGTGGACCCAGCACCGGGCCCGGCGGCGGCGCGAGCTGGTGGAGTCCACGCTGCGAGCCATCCGCGGCCTCGGTGCCGGCGTCGGGATGGACGACATCGCCGCGCAGGCGGGCACCAGCAAGACCGTGCTGTACCGCCACTTCGGCGGCCGGACCGGCCTGTTCCTGGCGATCGTCGAGGCCGTCGACGCCCGGATCCTGGCGGACCTGGACGCCGCCACGGCCGGCGCCGACCCGGAGGACCCGGTGGGCCTGGTCGCGGCCATGGTGGAGGCCTACCTGCAGCTGGTGGAGCGCGACCCCGAGATCTATCGGTTCGTGGTCACCCGCCCGCTGGTGGAGGGTCCGGTCGAGGACGACCCGGTCGCCGGTCTGACCGGCCGCATCGGGGAGCACCTGGCCGACGAGCTCGCCGCCCACCGCGCCCGGCACGGCCTGGACCCCGCGGTCGCCGACACCTGGGGCCACGGCCTCGTCGGGTTCGTCCGCGCCGCCGCCGACCACTGGCTGGCCACCGACCCGCGCCCGCCCCGGGCCGCGCTGGTCCGCGACATCACCGCCGTCTTCGCCCCGGCGCTCACGCCGCAGGCACCCGCACCCGACCCGAAGGACATGCCGTGACCACTCCCCGACCCACCCGCCCCACTCAGGAGGTCGCGACCGGCCGGCAGCAGACCACCGAGCCGCTCACCGGGCTCGGCGGCGCGCTGCGGGCGGCGCTGGACGGCCCCTACCACCCGCAGCGCAGCCGCATCCGCGAGGAGCTGGACCCCGCGGAGGTGCTCCGCGACCCCGCGATGACGACGGAGCAGGCCCGGGCCTGGACCACCGAGACCCTCGCGCGGCTGTCCGCGCGCGGCTACGGGCACGCCGGCTTCCCGCAGCAGCACGGCGGCACCGGTGACCTGGCCGTTTCGGTCGTGGACTTCGAGATGACCGCCCACGCCGACCTCTCGCTCACCGTCAAGTCCGGCGTGCACTTCGGGCTGTTCGGCGGCGCCATCGCCAACCTCGGCACCGAGCACCACCACGCCGAGCTCATCCCGCGGCTGCTGTCGATGGAGCTCCCCGGCTGCTTCGCCATGACCGAGGTGGGCCACGGCAGCGACGTGCAGTCGCTGGAGACGACGCTGACCCACGACGTGGCCACCGACGAGATCGTCGTGCACTCTCCCACCCGCTCGGCCACGAAGACCTACATCGGGGGCGCGGCCCGGGACGCGCGCATGGCCGTGGTCTTCGGTCAGCTGGTCGTGGCGGGCCGGTCGCACGGCATCCACGCCGTGCTGGTGCCGGTGCGGGACGAGGACGGCGCCGTGCTGCCCGGGGTGGCCACCGGTGACAACGGCGCCAAGGGCGGCCTGGCCGGCGTCGACAACGGCACGCTGGCCTTCGACCAGGTCCGGGTGCCGCGGCGGATGCTGCTGGACCGGTACGGCGGCATCGACGACGAGGGCCGCTACCGGTCCCGGATCGAGGGCGACAACCGCCGGTTCTTCACCATGCTCGGGACCCTGGTCCGGGGCCGGGTGTGCGTGGCCGGGGGCGCCGGCGTGGCCGGGCGCAAGGCGCTCTCGATCGCCACCCGGTACGCACTGCAGCGACGCCAGTTCCAGGGCGAGGGCTACGACGGCGAGGTGCTGCTGCTGGACTACCTGTCCCACCAGCGCAAGCTGCTCCCGGCCATCGCCACGGCGTACGCGCTGGGCTTCGCCCAGAACGAGCTCACCCTCACCCTGCAGCGGGTGCAGGGCAGCGGCGCACCGGACCTGACCGCGCAGCGGGAGCTGGAGACCCGCGCGGCCGGCATGAAGGCGGTCGCGACCCGGTGGGCCAACGACACCGTGCAGGTGTGCCGGGAGGCCTGCGGCGGGGCGGGCTACATGGCCGAGAACGGGCTGACGGTGCTGCGTGCCGACGCCGACGTGTTCGCCACCTTCGAGGGTGACAACACGGTGCTGCTGCAGCTGGTCGCCAAGGGCCTGCTGACCCACTACAGCGAGATGTTCGGCGACCTCGACATGCTCGGGATGGTGCAGTTCGCCGCCCGCTCCTTCGGGGGTGCGGTCATCGAGCGCACCGCCGCACGGCCGCTGCTCGAGCGCATCGTCGGCGCCGCCCAGCGCCGCTCCGAGGAGGGCCCGCTGCTGGACCGCGGCTGGCACGTGACGATGTTCGAGGAGCGGGAGCGGCACGTGCTGGACACGCTCGCCCAGCGGATGCGCACCGCGCGCAAGGCCCGCGGCGAGGACGCCTTCGCGGCGTTCAACACCACCCAGGACCACGTGCTGATGGCCGCCCGCGTCCACATGGACCGGGTCGTGCTGGAGGCGTTCGTGGCCGGTATCGACGCCTGCGCCGACCCAGCGGCGCGGGAGGTCCTGGAGCGGCTGTGCGACCTCTACGCGCTGAGCAGCCTGGAGGCCGACAGCGGTTGGTTCCAGGCCCACAACCGGATGTCGGCCGCCCGCGCCAAGGCGGTCACCTCCCAGGTCAACCAGCTGTGCGCGGACCTGCGACCGGACGCGCTGGCGCTCGTGGAGGGCATGGGCGTCCCCACGGCGTGGCTCGGCTCGGCGATGCTGGCCGGGCCGCAGGGCGGCTGAGGGCGCTGCCGGAGGAGCCCGGGGCGCACCCGGGTCCTGTCAGCGGGCCTGGTGGGCCCACAGGTCGCGCAGCAGCGCCACCTCAGCGAGGTGGTGGATGGCCTCCCGGTTGATGTGCAGCACCAGCTCCAGCATCGGGTGGTCGGCCCACTCCCCCTCCGCCGGCCCGACCGGCCGGCTCAGGTCCTCGACGCTGAGGCCGCGAACGCCCTCGGACCAGGCGGCGTAGGCCGCGTCCAGCTGTGCCAGCGCCTCGTCGGCCGTGGCCGCGTACTCCCACTCCTGGTAGTCCGCCGGCGGACCGCCGAAGTGCGCGTGCGCCCGGGCACCGAAGACGCCGACGATCACGTGCGCGAGCCGCCAGGCGACCGTGGTGACCGGCGGCGGGTCCGGCTCCGGGAACGCGAACTCGATGGTGACCGGCCCGCGACCACCCTGGATGGGTGCCGTGGACGTGCCTCGCGGGCGGATGCTCCAGCAGCCGGCGACCGGTTCCCAGAGGTACTCCTCGTCGGTGAGGCCCGCCAGCCGCGGACGGGCGGCGACCTGCCAGTGGAAGTCGAGCTGCTCGTGCAGCCGGGAGACCAGGTCCAGCTCGGTGCTCGGTGTCGTCATGCCGGTGACAGTAGGGCCGCTACCGGACAGGTTCGGTCCGGTAGCTGTGCGAGGCTGGCGTCATGGCCGAAACCACCGAGCGGGTGCTGGCGCTGCTCGGGCTGCTGCAGTCCCGGTCGGTGTGGTCCGCGGAGCGGCTGGGCGCCGAGCTGGGGGTGACGACGCGCACCGTGCGCCGCGACGTCGAGCGGCTGCGCCGGCTGGGCTACCCGGTGCGGGCGAGCCGGGGCGAGGGCGGCGGCTACCAGCTGGGGGCGGGCCGGGCACTGCCGCCGCTGCTGCTGGACCCGCAGGAGGCGGTCGCCGTGGCGGTGGCGCTGCGGCTCGCGGCCGGAGCCACGGTGACCGGGGTGGGGGACGCGGCGCTGCGGGCGCTGACCAAGCTGGATCAGGTGCTGCCCGACCGGCTGCGGGCCGAGGTCGCGGCGGTGCGCGAGTCGGCCTCGGTCGCGACGCGGCGCGCGGTCACGGTGGACCCGGTGGACCCGGAGGGGCTGATGGCGCTCGCCCGGTCCTGCCGCGACGGCACCGAGGCGAGGTTCGGCTACCGGAGCCGCAGCGGTGAGGTCACCACCCGCCGGGTCGAGCCCTACCGTCTGGTCGTGCTCGGGGACGCCTGGTACCTGCTCGCGTACGACCTGGGACGCGAGGACTGGCGCTCGTTCCGGCTGGACCGGATGAGCGAGGTGAGCGCCAGCACGTGGCGGTTCACCCGACGGCAGGCCCCCGACCCGGAGGAGTACGTCACCCGGTCGGTGACCCAGTCCCCCTACCGGCACGTGGCGCGGGTGCGGCTGCACGCCCCGGCCGCGGTGGTGGCCGCGCGGGTGCCGCCGCGCGTCGGCCAGGTGCGGCCGGTCGACGACAGCAGCTGCGAGCTGCTCGCGGGCGGCGAGGACCTGCCGTCGATGGCGGTGCACCTGGCCGCGCTCGACCTGCCGTTGGAGGTCATCGAGCCGGCCGCGCTGCGGGGCGAGCTCGCGCGGCTGGGGCGGCAGCTGCTGGCGGCCGCGACCGGTCAGCCCTGACGCGCCTCCTGCAGCACGGCGGCGAGCGCGTCGGTGATCTGGCGCAGCTCCGTCGGGGTGATGGTCAGCGGCGGCGCGAGCCGGATGGTGGAGCCGTGGGTGTCCTTGGCCAGGACGCCCTTGCCGGCCAGCAGCTTGCAGGCCTGCTTGCCCGTCATCAGCCCGGGGTCGATGTCGACGCCGGCCCACAGCCCGCGCACCCGGACTCCGACGACGCCCTGCCCCTGCAGCGCCTCAAGCTGCTCACGGAAGTCACCCTCGAGCTCGGCGGCGTGCCGCTGGTGCTCGCCGGTCTCCAGCAGCTTCACGACGGCGTGCCCGACGGCGGCGGCCAGGGGGTTGCCCCCGAAGGTGGAGCCGTGGGTGCCGGGGGTGATGACACCCATGACGTCGGTGTCGGCGGCGACCGCGGACACCGGCACGATGCCGCCGCCGAGGGCCTTGCCGAGGGTGTAGACGTCGGCCTCGACGCCCTCGTAGGCGCACGCCAGCGTGGTGCCGGTGCGGCCCAGCCCGGACTGGATCTCGTCGGCCACCATCAGCACGTTGCGCTCGGTGCACAGCTCCCGCAGGCCCGGCAGGAAGCTCTCCGGCGGGATCTGCACCCCCTGCTCGCCCTGGATGGGCTCGACCAGCACGGCGACGGTGTTGTCGGTGACGGCAGCCTCCACCGCGGCCAGGTCGCCGTAGGGCACCGAGGTGAAGCCCGGGGTGTAGGGGCCGTAGTCGTCGTGGGCGTCCGGGTCGTCGGAGAAGCTGACGATGGTGGTGGTGCGGCCGTGGAAGTTGCCGTCCATCACGATGATGTGAGCCTGGTCCGCGGCGACCCCCTTCTGCTGATAGCCCCACTTGCGCACCAGCTTGATCGCGGTCTCGACCGCCTCGGCGCCGGTGTTCATCGGCAGGATCGCCTCCTTGCCGACGAGGGCGGCCAGGTCGCGGCAGAACGGACCCAGCTGGTCGTTGAAGAAGGCGCGGCTGGTCAGGGTGGCGCGGTCCAGCTGGTCCCGGGCGGCCGCGACGAGGTCCGGGTGGCGGTGGCCGAAGTTGAGGGCGGAGTAGCCGGAGAGGGCGTCGATGTAGCGGTTGCCCTCGACGTCGGTGACCCAGACCCCCTCGGCCTGGGCGACGACGACCGGCAGCGGGCTGTAGTTGTGGGCGGTGACGCGGTCCTCGAGCTCGATGTAGGCGGCGTTGCTCGTCAGCTCGCCGGCCGGCGCGGTGGCGGTCATGTGCGGTGGTCTCCTCGACGTGGGGTACGGGTCGGCGCCCGACGGGGGCGGATACTCATGCGTAGTTGGGTATGACTATACACGGACGTGCGGTCGGGTCATGGCAGTTCAGACGGCGCGGTGCCGGGCCAGCTGCGCCTTCGTGTAGCCCAGGAAGTCGTCCGCGCGTTGGCTCGCCGGCGTGGTGAGCAGGCTGACGCCGACGAAGAGGCAGACCGAGACCAGCAGTCCCCACACCCCGCTGCCCTGCTGCAGCAGCCGGGTGCCGGTGAGCTCGAGTGCCAGCACGGCGGTGCCGCCGGCCGCGATGCTGGCCATCGCCCCGGCCGCCGTGCCGCGGGACCAGAAGAAGGTGCCGACGATGGCCGGGACCATGACCAGCAGCCCCGCAGACGCCGCGACGGACAGCACCGCGATGAGGTTGAGCTGCAGCTGCGCGAAGGCGTAGGCCAGCACGGCGATGACGGGCATCACCAGCTTCCCGAGCAGGAGCTGCCGCCGGTCGGTGGTGCTGGAACCGCTCACCAGGTCGCGGCTGACCATCGAGGCCAACGTGAGCAGGATCGAGTCGATCGTCGAGACCGCGGCCGCCATCACGCCGACCATCACGATGATGCCCAGGACCGGCGGGACGAGGTCGGAGGAGAGCAGCCGCGGCGTGGCCAGGTCGCCGGTGGCCAGGTCCGGGAACTGGATCACGGCCGCGAAGCCCCAGCTGACCGAGACCAGGGTGTAGATGAAGCCGAAGACCAGGAAGCCGAGCAGCATCCGCCGCATGTCACGCAGCGAGCGGGGGGTGAACAGGCGCTGGCTGACCTGCGGGTTGGAGATGCTGAAGAACATCCACGGCAACGTCAGCCCGATGAAGGTGCTGAGGGTGAAGAACCCGGTGCCGGGGACGGCGAGCATCCCCGGACGCGCCTCGCTGACCGAGGCGAAGAAGGACCCGAAGCCGCCGAGCTGATGCACCACCAGCAGCATCACGAGCGAGGCGCTGACGACCATGATCATGGCCTGCAGCGAGTCGGTCCAGGCCACCGAGCGCAGACCCGCGACGAGGGCGAACAGGATCGCGAGGAAGGTCGCCAGGACGGTGCCGGCCGTGAAGGAGATGGCGTCGTCGGTCATGCCCTGCAGCAGGTAGCCGACGCCGGCGAGCTGGACCGCGCTGTACGGGATGAGGAACACGCAGCTGGCCACGACCACCGTCCTGGCCAGCGCCTTACTGTCGTACCGGTGGCCCAGCATCTCCGAGGGGGTCACGAAGCCGTACCGCTTGCCGACCGCCCAGAACCGCGGGCCGAAGACGAGGACGAGCGTGACGCCGCACAGGTAGATCAGCTCGAAGCCCAGGGCACCGACTCCCCCGGCGTAGGTCAGCCCGGCGAGCCCGATGAGCATGAACGCGCTGTAGGTCGTCGCGCTGTAGCTCATCGCGGAGACGAAGCCGCCCATGTCCCGGTCCCCGAGGAAGTACCCGACCATCGTCGGCTCGTGCCCCCGGCGTGAGAGGTAGGCGGCGATCGAGGCGAGCGCGAAGTAGATGCCGATGCCCCACCAGACCCAGGAGACGGCCATCTCAGTCCCTCCAGGCCGAGCTGACGACGACGTTGACGGCGATCACGACCACCGTCGCCACGCTCCAGAACAGCAGCGAGCCGTACCAGGCGTCCACGTCACGCAGCAGCGCGTAGGGCACCACGTAGCTCAGCAGAACGGCCACGAGCACCACGACGAGCCAGCCCGCGCTCGGTGCAGTTCGCCTGCGCACCGCTCACCGCACCCTTTCCGGGCGGGCGTGTCGTTCGGCGGCCATGCCCGCAGCCTACGGGCGGCCGTCGGAGGGCGCGGTGGCGGCCCTG
>NZ_WIQI01000118.1 GCF_009602535.1 Ornithinicoccus halotolerans
GCCGACGCGTGGGCCCAGTCCGCCCGGCTCGCCGAGCGCCGCGGCGACCGGATGGCCTCGCACCAGGCCGCGGCCCAGGCGACGCAACTAGCCCGGCAGTGTGGCGGGGCCACGACGCCCGCGCTGCGGGGTGGCTCACCCCGCCGGCTGCCGCTGACCGGCCGCGAGCGGGAGGTGGTGGAGCTGGCCGCTACCGGGCTGAGCAACCGGGCGGTCGCCGAGCGGCTAGGGGTCTCGGTGCGCACCGTGGAGGGTCACGTCTACCGGGCCCGAGCCAAGGCGGACGCGCCGAGCCGGCAGGCGCTGGTGGCCCTCGTCCGGGTTGAGCGGGAGTGACCGGTGCGGCCACGCCGCTTCCTCCGGGTCAGTGCGCCGGGCAGCTGATGTTCGGGTTGAACGGGGTGAACACCCCGTCCGGGTTGCCCTGCCAGACCCACGCGTGCAGCGTGTAGAACGGCGGGCCGAACGGCGCGGTCGGGGGGTCGAACTGCTGCCCGTAGAGCTCGGCGGGCGTCCAGGAGGCGTACTCCACCGCCACCAGCCGCAGCCCGCCGTTCGGGCGCGGGGCGTAGACCAGGATCTCGGGGGCCAGCGGGTCCAGGCCTTCCTGCCCGTCGGCGACGCCGCGCACGTAGTGGTAGCCCATGCCGGGCACGCACTCCGAGCCGAGCGCGTAGCCGTCGGCCAGCGCGGTGTCGATGTCGTGGTACTTCACGGTCGCCGCACGGGCGGCGGCCAGCTCCGGTCCGTTGCCGGAGCTGGCGGCCGCGGCCGGCACTGCGGCGGTGGCCAGCAGCGCGGCGGCGGCCAGCGGGACCAGGGCGCGGTGGGCGATACGCATGGGAGTCTCCTCGTCACGGGAGCTCCAGCGTCGGCCGCAGCGGCCGCCGCCGTCACGGGTAGTCGACTACCTCAGTTCCGCCGCAGCGACGGTCTCCCGCACCACCGCGACCACCGCGTCCGGGCGCTCGTCGACCACCCAGTGCGACGCACCCTCGACCGCCACCACGCGCAGGCGCGGTGCGTTGCTCACCTGGCGGTCCAGGTCCGCCGGACGCACCAGCGGGTCCTGCGCTCCCACCAGCACCCGCACCGGCTGCTCCAGCCTGGCGTCCCGGTGCGCCCCGCCGAGGAACCGCGCCGCCTCCGGCTGGATGAAGTGCCGGTAGAGCGCGGTGACCGCCCGGGCCCGTGCGGGGTCGCGCAGCACGTCCACGAACGCGGCCACCACCTCCGGTGTCCAGATCTCCGGGCGGGTCGAGGTGGCGGTGAGCAGCCGACGCGGCAGCCGCTGCTCGCCCCGGCTCAGCAACCGGGGACCCAGCCACGGGGTCACCATCGGCAGCTGGTAGCCGGCGCGCAGCAGCAGCGGGAGCATCCGTGGCGTGAGCCGTTGCCACGGGTGCGGGACGCTGATGCTGACGAGCGAGGCCACCCGGTCGGGCCGGGCGAGCGCCAGCTCGAAGGCCAGCAGCGCGCCCCAGTCGTGCGCGACCAGGTGCACCCGGTCCTGGCCGAGGGCATCGAGCAGGTCCCACACGTCCGACATCAGCACGGGCCGCCGGTAACCGCTGGGCGGCGCGTCGGTCCAGCCCGCACCCCGCAGGTCAGGGCAGATCACGTGGTGGCTGGTCGCGAGCTCGGGGATCACCCCGCGCCACTCCCACCAGTGCTGCGGGACGCCGTGCAGCAGCACGACCGGCGGCCGTGACCGGTCGGCGCGGTCGAGCCCAGCCTCGGCCACGTGCACCCGCAGCGCCGGCAGGTCGACGAACCGGTGCCTGACCCCGGCGACGGACGGCATCGGCGGCCCCGGCGAGGACGGCTGCCCCGCCGAGGCCCAGGGCTGCTGCGCCATGCAGCCACGGTACGCGCGCAGGGCAGCCGCCGCGCCGGTGCTCCGGGTAAGCGTCACCGGGCAGCCCGTTGGGGAACCTGCGGACCCCGCGGTCCGTGACAGCGGCCGCGCGTGGGCTCCATACTCGGCTGCAGCGGCACCCGCAGGGGGCGCCGGGAGGAGAGGGGAATCCCGTGACGATCCATGGCCAGCTGTTCGAGCGGTTCCAGGAGGACCAGTCCCAGGACCCGTTCGTCACCCAGAACTCCAAGATGCTGAAGGTGCAGATGGGCTACGGGCCGGTGTGGGCCCGGGCGGGCTCGATGGTCGCCTACCAGGGGGACGTGAAGTTCGCCAACAAGGGCTCCGGGGGGCTGGACCGGTTCCTGAAGTCGAAGCTGACCGGCGAGGGCGTGCCGATGATGCAGTGCTCCGGCCAGGGCGAGATGTTCCTCGCCGACGGGGCGGCCGACGTGCAGGTCCTCTACCTGGAGGACGACATGGTCTCGGTCAACGGCAAGAACGTGCTCGCGTTCAGCCACTCGATCGACTGGGACATCCACCGGGTGCAGGCCCGCGGCGGGATGATGGCCGGCGGCCTCTACAACGTGTCGCTGCGCGGGACCGGCTACGTCGCCGTGACCACCGAGGGCCCGCCCGTCGCGCTGGACGTGAGCGGCGCGCAGACGTTCGCCGACGCCCAGGCTGTGGTGATGTGGACCGCCGGCGTGCACATGGACGTCCGGGTCGACACCGGCGGGCTGGCCTCGCTGGTGCGCGGCGGGACCGGGGAGATGGTGCAGATGGGCTTCTCCGGCCAGGGACACGTGCTGGTGCAGCCCTCGGAGGGCAAGCCGACCCCCACCGGCGACGGCGGGGGCAACCGCAGCCGGGGCGGCGGCCTGGCTGACGTGCTGCGCGGCTGACCGTACTGGCCCGTGCCCCGCTCCGGGCAGAGGCGCGGGCGCAGTCGCGCGGTGCCCCGGGAGCGGTGCGGGGGAAGCTGGCCGACCTGCGGCCGCTGCGGGGGCGGCCGCTGGCCGGCGGCGCCTGCTGACGATGGGAGAGACCGATGAGTGAGCGAACCAGGACGCGGCTGCCCGGGCGCGGCAAGCGCCGGGGCGGGGCGATCACGTTCTGGACGGGGGTGGTCATCGCCCTCATCTCCACGGTGCTGACGGCGCTGCTGGGCTGGCGCACCTACGACGAGGTCACCACCCTCGTCGAGCAGGCCGAGCCGGTCGAGGGATCCACCACGGTGACGCTGCAGGAGGGCGAGGCCCGGGAGATCTACCAGCTGGAGCAGGGCCAGGAGCGGGCCGAGTGCACGGTCACCGGACCGGACGGGCAGGACCTGCCGCTGCGGCGCACGTCCACCATCGAGGGCTCGGACGGGCAGGAGTCCTACTTCAACCTCGGCGGCTTCGAGGCCGGGCAGTCCGGTGACCACGTGGTCGAGTGCGCCGGGCCGCCGACATTCGTCGGGCCACCGCTGGACGTGTTCGGCACCGTCGGCTCGGTCCTGGGCGTGGTCGGCGGCCTGTTCGGCGTGGGCCTGGGTGTCGTGCTGATGATCGTCGGGGCGATCATCTACCTGGTCGGCCGCAACCAGGACAAGCGGGCGGTCACCTCGCCCCAGGGCGGGGGCGGCCCCGGGTACCGGCCATCGGGCGGCGGCTACCCGCCGCCCCCGGGCGGGCCGGGTTACCGGCCGCCGCCACCGCCGGGCGGACAGGGCCACCAGCCGCCGCCACCGCCGGGTGGACAGGGATACCGGCCACCGCCGCCACCGGACTAGCCGCGGGTGGCCCGCAGCGGGGCCGCCTGGTCACGCTCCGTCGCCCACGAAGGGCGCCATCCGCAGTGCCAGGTGCAGCGTGAGCCGGTCGTCGCCGTCGGCGAGCCGCAACCCGGTGGCCTCCTCGATGCGCCGCAGCCGGTGGTAGAGGCTCTGCCGGTGCAGCGCGAGCCGGTCGGCGGTGCGGGCGACGCTGCCGGCGAGGTCCAGGTAGGTGGCCGCGGTCTCCACCAGGGCCGGGTCGCCCTCGAGCGCGAACCGGCCGGCCCGGTCGGAGAACACCGCCTGCCGGAGGTCCTCCGGTCCCAGGTGCCCGAGCAGCCGCAGCGCCCCCAGCTCCGGCCATGCCGCCTGCGGCTCGCCGCGCCGGCGTGCCACCCGCAGCGCCAGCCGGGCCGCACGCCAGCTGTCGGCCAGCTCCGGGGAGGCCGTGGCGACGGCCTCCGGGCCGATACCGCAGACCATCCGGGCGGCTAGCGCGGGCCGGACCGACTGGGCGGCGGTGAGCCGGCCCAGCAGCTCGGCACGCGGGGCGGCGCCCGTGCCGCCACCGCTGTCCGGCAGCCGCCCCGCGGGCACCAGCACCACCCACTCCCCCGGCCGCTCCCGGATCCACACCGCCGGCTCCCGGCCGCGGCGGGCACATAGCTGCAGGTCCTCCTCGCCGCCGTGCACCACCACGCACGCGACGGGCGCAGCGGGGTCGAGCCGTGCCAGTGCCACCAGCTCCTCACCGGCCTGCCGGGCGGAGTCGGGGTCGCCGTGCAGCAGGTCGGCGAGGTGCGCCTCCAGCCGGAGCCGCTGCCGTCCGGCGCGGCTGAGCAGCAGGCCGGCCGTGGCCGCGATCCGCATCGCCTCCGGCCACAGCTCCTCGGTGATGGTGTCGTCGGGGTCGATGAGCCAGAAGTAGCCGTGCACCCGGTTCAGGTGCCGCGCGGGGACGCACAGCCGCGCGCTGATGCCCAGCCGCGTATCCGCCGGCGTCCGCACCGGTGTGGTCGCCTCCCGGATGCCGTGGGCGTGGAACCACGCCGTCACCTCGGGCGTTGAGCGCCGCTCCAGGATGGAGCGGCGGCGGACCTCGTCCACGCCCTCCTGCGCGGCGTACCCGACCAGCCGGAAGTCGGCGTCCTCGAGCACGCAGGGCGCGCCGAGGGCGGCGGCCATGTCCTCGACCAGCTCGTCCAGCTCCACGCTCACGCCGTCATCCCCGCTGACGTCATCCAGGTGTCTGATGAGACCACCCGAGGATTCTGACAGGTGTCGGTGGGTTCCGGTAGCGGCGCTGCGTAGGCTCGCCGTCAGACACCGGAGCACCCGCCCGACCGGGCCCGCACACCGCGACCACCAGGAGCGCCCATGGACGCCGTCACCACGCCCCCCGCCCCCGTCAACGAGCCGACGCTGGACTACGCGCCGGGCTCGCCGGAGCGGGCGGCCCTGCAGGCCGAGATCGCCCGGATGGAGGCGACCAAGGTCGATCTCACCGTCACCGTCGGCGGCCGGCAGCGCTCCGGCCAGGGCCCGGAGTTCACCGTCGTGCAGCCGCACGACCACCAGCACGTGCTGGGCAGCGGCCGGGAGGCCGGCACCCAGGACGCGGAGGACGCGATCGCGGCGGCGGCCGCCGCGGCCGAGGACTGGGCGGCGACGCCGTTCGACGAGCGCGCGGCGATCTTCCTCAAGGCTGCCGACCTGCTGGCCGGCCCGTGGCGGCAACGGCTCAACGCCGCGACCGTGCTGGGCCAGTCCAAGACCGCCTTCCAGGCCGAGATCGACTCCGCCTGCGAGCTCATCGACTTCTGGCGGTTCAACGTGCACTACGCCCGGCAGATCCTGGCCCAGCAGCCGGTCGCCAACAGCCGCGGGGTGTGGAACCGCACCGACCACCGCGGGCTGGAGGGGTTCGTCTACGCGATCACGCCGTTCAACTTCACCGCGATCGCCGGCAACCTGCCGACCGCCCCGGCGCTGATGGGCTGCACCGTGCTGTGGAAGCCCGCCCCGACCCAGCAGCTGGCCGCGCACCTGACGATGCGGCTACTGGAGGAGGCCGGACTGCCGCCCGGCGTGGTCAACCTGCTGCCCGGCGACGGCACGGCGGTCTCGGAGGTCGCGCTGACCCACCCGGACCTGGCCGGCATCCACTTCACCGGGTCCACCCCGACCTTCCAGCACCTGTGGCGCACCGTCGGGGAGAACATCAGCGGCTACCGCAGCTACCCCCGGATCGTCGGCGAGACCGGCGGCAAGGGGTTCGTGGTGGCCCACCCCAGCGCCGACCCGGACGTGGTGCGGGTGGCGCTGCTGCGCGGGGCGTTCGAGTTCCAGGGCCAGAAGTGCTCGGCGGCCTCCCGGGCCTACGTGCCGCGGTCGGTGTGGGAGCAGATGAGCGAGCAGTTCCTGGCCGACGTGGACGAGCTGCCCGTCGGCGACCCCACTGACTTCGGCCACTTCATGGGCGCGGTCATCGACGAGCGGGCCTTCGCCAAGCACCGCGCCGCCATCGAGCGGGCCCGCGCGGTGGACAGCCTGCGTGTCGTCGCCGGCGGGCAGACCGACGACTCGGTCGGCTGGTTCGTGCGGCCGACGGTGATCGAGGGCACCGACCCGACCGACGAGATCTTCACCACCGAGTACTTCGGGCCCATCCTGGCGGTGCACGTCTACGAGGACGCCGACGTCGAGGACGTCGTCGACCAGATGGAGTCGGCCGCGCCGTACGCGCTCACCGGCGCCGTCATCGCCCAGGACCGTGGCGCGGTGCGCTGGCTGTCCGAGCGGCTGCGCAAGGCGGCCGGCAACTTCTACGTCAACGACAAGCCCACCGGCGCGGTGGTCGGCCAGCAGCCGTTCGGCGGCGCCCGCGGCTCGGGCACCAACGACAAGGCCGGCGCCGCGAGCAACCTGCTGCGTTGGACCAGTCCCCGCTCGATCAAGGAGACGTTCGTCCCGCCGACCGACCACCGCTACCCGCACATGGCGCAGGGCCCCGAGGACGCCTAGCCGGTCCGGCGGCCGGCGTGGGCACCGGGTGCCGCCACGCCCTGCGTTTCCGCAGGCAGACAGCGCATTTGCTGAGTATCCTGGGAGATGCGCGTCGAGCATCAGCGCGTGACCGTTGACAGGGGCTACCGCCTGAGGTCCGCCGGGCTCTCGCGACCAGCGAGGGCCGTGCTCAGCCACAGGGGTGCCCCCTGCCGTCACTTGGCGAGGAGAAGCCCATGACTACCACCCCACCCCCGGAGACCGAGCGCCGCGCCCCGACCGGGCGCTCCCCCCTGCAGTTGGCCGCGCTCGTGGTGGGCGCCGTGTTCCTGCTGGTCGGCGTCCTCGGCTTCGTGCCGGGTATCACCTCCGACTACGACACCATGCAGTTCGCCGGTCACGAGTCCGAGGCGATGCTGCTCGGGATCTTCCAGGTCTCGATCCTGCACAACATCGTGCACCTGCTGTTCGGCGTCGCCGGCCTGGTGCTGGCCCGCTCCGCGAGCGGCGCCCGCGCCTTCCTCGTCGGCGGCGGCGCGATCTACCTGGTGCTGTGGATCTACGGCCTGCTGATCGACCATGAGTCCGCCGCCAACTTCGTGCCGCTCAACACCGCCGACAACTGGCTGCACTTCGTGCTGGGCGTCGGGATGATCGGCCTCGGCCTGGTGCTGGACCGCCGCGAGCGCACCCGGACGGCGACCACCCGGTAGCCGCCGCGCCGCCACCCCCGGGCCGGCGCCGGCGCCGGCCGCGCT
>NZ_WIQI01000119.1 GCF_009602535.1 Ornithinicoccus halotolerans
GGTGCCACGCCCACCACATCCGATGGTGGACCCGCGACCACGGCCCCACCGACATCAACAACCTGACCCTCCTCTGCGCCCGACACCACACCCACGTCCACGACCACGACCTCACCGCCACCATCACCACCACCACCGGCGTCCACTGGCACCTGCGATGACCCCGCCCCACCCCGGTCGCCGCGGCGGCCGGGGAACAAGCCCTGCCTGCCCGCACCCAGCGGGGATCCGGTCAACACACGAGGCCGCGCCCCGGGCACCAGCCGCAGGTGCCGGGACGCGGCCACCGGTAGCTGGGCGGACTCCTGCGAGGCATCCCCGCACGGACGTGCCGGACCGCTTCCGCCGCCTGGCGGCGCTGAGCGCATACGGTGGGGGTCGTGACACGCAGTGACCTCGCGCTGGCTGCCCTGGCGACTGCTGCCGTGCCGGGGATGCAGCCCGTCTCGGTGGTCGGCGTGCGGCCCAGCCACGCCCGCGCCCGCTACCGGACGGCCGTGGTCGGGGACGCGACAGGACGGCGCTGGCTGGTCCGCGCCCCGCGGGACCGCGGCTCGGGCGCGGAGCTGGAGCGCAACGACGGGCTGGTCCGGCTGCTGGGGCGCCACGTGCCGTTCAAGGTTCCCGCCGCGGCGGGGTACGCCGACAGCCAGCACGGGCGCGCAGCCGTCTACCCCTTCGTCGAGGGCCGCCCGCTGCGGCTGCGCAGCCTGCCTCCCGGCCCGGGGCTCGCGGCAGCGGTCGGCCGGGCGATCGCTGCGGTGCACAACATCCCGCGGGAGTTGTTCGAGGAGACCGGGGCGCCGGTCTTCGACGCCGCTGGCTACCGGAACCGGCTGCTGGCTGAGCTGGATCGAGCCGCCGAGACCGGCCACGTCCCGACCGGGCTGCTGGCCCGGTGGGAGGAGGCGCTGGAGGCCGCGCCGCTGTGGCAGTTCGCGACCACCCCGACGCACGGGTCGCTGGACGGCTCGAGCTTCCTGGTGGCCTTCACCAGTGAGGACGCCGCCAGCGGCCGGGTCGTCGCCCTCACCGGCTGGGAGCGCGCCCAGGTGGCCGACCCCGCCGATGACTTCGCCATGCTGGTCCACCAGGCGAGCCCGCCCGCGCTGGAGGCGGTGCTGGACAGCTACACCCTCGCTCGGTCACAACGCCCGGACCCGCACCTGGTCGCCCGCGCCCGGTTGGCCGCCGAGATGCGCCTCGTCCACGGGCTGGCAACCGCGGTCTGGGCAGAGGACGAGGAAGAGGTCGACTACCGCGCCGATCAGCTCCGCAAGCTGGACCGGCTCACCTCGGTCGATGACTCGTTGGTGCCGCGGACCGTGCTTGCCGGCGGCGCGGCGCCCTACGACGCCGAGGCCGCGACAGAACCCGCCGGGGAGACGACCGACGCACCGGTCACGGACCTGGTCAGGGAGGACGCGACGGTCACGGCACCGGAGTCGCCATCGACCAGCGAGGAGGCCTCCCCTGGCAGTCTGGTCGACCGGACTGCTGCAGAGCAGCAAGCCCACCCGGCGCAGCAGCCCGCCACGGGTGCGGCGCCCGTGGACCCTCCTGCTGAGGAGGAGTCCGAGATCACGACCGAGATCCCGGTCATACCCCCTGGCGGGGAGGGTGAGGACAGGGATCTGGAGGCGGCGAGCCCGGACGACCCCGCCGGCGTCGAGGCGCTCCCGGACCAGCTCCCCGACGAGCCGAGCGAGGCAGCGACGGTTCCCGCCGAGGAGCCTGCCGAGGAACCTTCCGAGGAGCCGGCTTGGGAGGTCTCGCCCCCGGAGCCCGGGCCGGCGACGGCCTCCCCCGACGAGGACGTCCCGGTCACCGACATCGAGGACGAGCAGCCAGCCGCCGAGCCCGCCCCGGGGCAGCCGGAGGCAGATTCGGGCCCGGACGTCCCGGAGAACGACGGCGCGAGTGATGAGTCAGCCACCGAGCGGCTGCACACGCTCTACGGCATGCCGGTCCCCGAGGACGCCGATGCCAGCGAGGACGGGCCAGGCAGCACGGAGGCCGGTGACGAGGCGGAGGGCGATGAGGACGGCCCACCTCCCGGACGAGGCGGCACCGCCAGCTGACTGCCGTCGCCCGCTCAGCAGCGCGCGTTCTCAGGCTCAGCGTCCGCCGGGACGGGTGGCCAGGAGCTCGTCGGCCCGGGTCTCCAGCTCCCGCTCATCCGGCAGTTCCGGCTCGACCGTCTCGCCGGTCGCGGCGTGGAAGAAGACGGCCCGTACCTGTTCCGGAGCCAGCCCCTGCTGCCGGGCGTACGCCAGCCGGTAGGCCGCGAGCTGCAACGCCCGGTGGTCCCGGTCACCGTCCTCGGCCGGTGCACCGGTCTTCCAGTCGACGATGACCACCCCGCCGTCGGGGTCGGGGAAGACGGCGTCGATCCGCCCCCGCATGGGCACCCCACCCAGGGTGGTTTCGACCGGGACCTCCACCGCCCGTGGCTCCCGCTCGGCCCACGGGGAGGCCAGGAAGTTCTCGCGCAGCCGCATCTCCCCGGCGCTCGGCTCGCCGGTGTCGTCGGCTCCAGGCAGATCGTGCACGTCCAGCAGCGCCGCGCGGGCGTAGTGGCGCTCCACCCAGGCGTGGAAGGCGGTGCCCTGCCTGGCCCGGTGCGCCGGTGGCGCGGGCACTGGGCGGCGGCGCCGCCGCCAGAACAGCTCGGGGTCGCGGGCCATGCTGACCAGCTCGGAGGTGGACAGCTGGGCCGGTGGCGGCAGCCGGCCGGCGGTGGGGTCGCGGTCCCGCTCCCGCAGCAGTAGCTCGGCCTGCTGGGCGAGCCGGCCGGGGTCCTCCCCGGCGTGCGTGGCGCTGCCGGGGTCGTCAAGGATCGCGGCCACCAGGTCCGTCACGGCCCCCCGGGCCTGGTCCCGGTCGGTGGGCCAGGGAGCCAGCGTCTCCCGCTCGAGCAACGGGTTGGTCGCCGGGCCGTCGGTATCCGGGTCGGGCATCGGCGCCCAGGTGAGCCGGTGGATGCCGGGACCTGCCTGCGGGTGCTCGAGCAGCTCGGCGAGGAAGCGGGAGGTCACTCGCGGGGTAGTGCCGGTCGACCAAACCGGGGCGGTGAGCAGCAGCTCCTGCCGTGCCCGGGTCAGCGCCACGTAGGCCAGCCGCCGCTCCTCGGTGACCGCGTGCCGGCCCCCGGCACGACGGTGCTCCTCCAGCGCCTCGTCCAGGGTGTGGGTGTCACGCACCGCCGCCCACGGCACCTGCGGCAGGCCGGCGGCGTCCCCCCGCAGCGGATACGGCAGGCTGTCCAGCCCGGTGAGCCAGCCGGGCACACTGGGGTCACTGACCTGCCATTGCCCCTCCTGCCAGCGTGACCGCGCCGTGTAGGCCGGGAACACGCCCTCGGCCATCCCGGGTACCGCCACGACGTCCCACTCCAGTCCCTTCGCGGCATGCACCGTCATCACCTGCACGGCATGGGCGGAGACTGCCACCTCGGCCGGCTCCAGCCCCCGCTCATGGGCGCGCGCCGCCTCCAGCCAGGCCACGAACCCACCCAGGGTGGGGCGTTCCGCGCTGACCGCGAACTGGGCCGCTACCTCGGCGAGGGCGTCCAGCTGCGCGCGCGCCCACGCCGGTGGCGTGTCGGGATCGGAGGCGACCTCCAGGTCCAGCTCCAGCCATCGCTCGGCCTGTGCCACCAGGTCGGGTAGCGGCTGCCCGGCTGACTGCCGGACCCGGTCCAGCACCCGGGCCAGCCAGGCGACCCGGCGCCGACCCGACTCGCTCACGTGCCGGCCGCGCGAGTCCCGCCATCCGGGTGGGGGCAGGCTGTGCACCGCGTCCGCCAGCACCGGGGGCTCCGGGCTCGCACCGCCCGCTGCCCCGACGCGGTCCTCGTCCTCCTCGCGCAGCCGTCGCGCCCAGGCCCACAAGCCGTCCAGGTCGGCGGCGCCGAGTCGGCACGCCGGGCCCGCCAGCAGCCGGGCCAGCTGGTCCCCGCGGGTCGGGTCCTGCGCCACCGCGAGCAGCGCGACCAGGTCCACCACCTCGGGGGCGCTGAGCAGCCCACCCAGGCCCACCACCTCGACAGGGAGCCCGTAGCGGCGCAGCGCCGCGACGACGGTGTCGAACTGCGCCCGGTTCCGGCACAGCACCGCCGCTGACCGGACACCCGAGTCCGCGCCTTCGGCCGGCTCCCGCCAGCGCTCGGCGACCCAGCGGGCGACCAGGTCGGCCTCCTCCTCATGCGTGCTCAGCCGGGCGGCCGACACCTGCCCGGCACCGACGCCCGGGCGGGCACGCAGCGGCTCCACCGGTACCCGGCTGCCCCGCCGCAGCGGGGCGGCGACCGCATTGGCGACCGTCAGCACGGCCTCGTCGTTGCGCCACGAGGTGCTCAGCGGCAGCACCGGCGCGGGCCGCCCGACCGCGCCGAACGCCTCCGGGAACCTGGCCAGCGTGGTGGCGCTGGCGCCGCGCCACCCGTAGATCGACTGGTGCGGGTCCCCGACCGCCGTGACGGCGCCGCCGTCCTCGGCGAACAGCGACCGGAGCAGCACCAGCTGCGCCTCGCTGGTGTCCTGGAACTCGTCCAGCAGCACCGCCCGGTAGCGCTGCCGCTCGGCACGACCCACGTCGGGCACGTCACGGGCCAGCCGGGCGGCGAGGGCCACCTGGTCGGCGAAGTCCAGCGCCTCCCGTCCCCGTTTGGCCTGCCGGTAGCGGCGCACCAGCGGGTAGACCCGCGCCAGGTCGCGCAGCTGAGCCGCCGTGCGGCGGCCGACGACCTTGGGCTTGGCGTGATCGCGCCCGGGAAGGTTCTCAACCCGCGCGGCCAGGTCCAGCAGGAAGGACTCGGCCTCGTCCTCGGTGACCAGGTGCTCGGCCAGCTCACCGGAGACCGACAGCACCGCCTGGACCAGCGTCGCGGCGGCCTGCTCGATGCCGGCCATGTCGCCGTCATAGCCCTCGACCACCTCCGTGGCCAGCTGCCAGCAGGCGGCCTCCGAGAGCAACCGCGAGCCCGGCTTGATACCGACCCGCAGGCCGTGCTCCCCCACCAGGCGCCCCGCGTAGGAGTGGTAGGTGGACACGGTCGGCGGTGCCAGCGGCCCCTGCTCGCCCTCCGGCGACCACAGCCCGGCGTTGGCCAGCGTCCGCAGCCGGCGGGCCAGCCGCTCCCCGAGCTCGGTCGCCGCCTTGCGGGTGAAGGTGAGCCCGAGCACCTCCTCGGGGCGGACCATGTGGTTCGCGACCAGCCAGACCACTCGTGCGGCCATGGTCTCGGTCTTCCCCGAGCCTGCGCCGGCGACCACCAGCACCGGCTCCAGCGGCGCCTCGATGACCCGCGCCTGCTCCGGCGTCGGCGGCGGAGCGCCGAGCGCCGCGGCGACATCGGCGGCGCCCCACCGCGGGGCGGCGGCGCTCACCGCCACTCCCTCCCCTCGGGCTGCAGTGGACAGCTGGCGGTCACCGGACAGGTGCGACACCAGCTGCCCGAGGTCGCCGGGAACCGTGCCGAGCCCATGCCCTCGGCCGTGGCGGTGACCAGGTGGTGCGCCCAGCGGGGGTCCTCGTCCTGGTCCAGCGGCGGTTGCGGCTGCACCGACGGCCCGCGCCCCGCGGCCCGGCCCAGCTGGACCAGCACCGCCCCGCCCGGCTCGCCGGCGATCGCGGGGGCCTGCTGGTCCGAGGGGTCGGGGTGCTCACCGGTGGCCTCCGGCTGCACGCCGCCCTCGACGAGCGCGACCTGGTAGGTGCCCAGCTGGGGGTGTCGCGCCAGCTCCTTGGCGGCCGGCTTGGAGGCTCCCGTCTTGAGGTCGACGACCCGCAGCCGGCCGTCGTCGTGGCGCTCGAGCCGGTCCACCCGGCCGGTCACCCGGGCCCGGTCCACGGTGGCGTCCACGGCCAGCTCGGTGCCGACCAGCCGCCAACCGTGCGCCTCGGCGCCGTCCACGTAGGCGACGTAGCGCCGCAGCATGTCGGTGGCGCGCTCGCGTTCCCGCCGCGCGACCCAGCCGTCACCGAGCCCGAGCTGGTGCCAGCGCCGCTCCAGCTCGGCCTGCAGGTCGGCGAGGCCGGCCCGTGGCTGCTCGGCGACGATGTCGTGCACCAGGGTGCCGACGGCCGCCGCGTGCTGGCGGGGGCGCTCCCCGCCACGGCTGGTCAGCAGCCACCGGAGCCCGCACTCGGAGAACCCCTGCACCCGTGAGGGGGAGACGGGGACGGGACCGGTCGGCTGCACCGGACGGGGGTCCGAGACGTCACGGACCTGCCACCAGTGCCGCGGGTCGGCACCGGGCACGCCCGCGGCCACCAGCTCCCGCAGCACCCGGGCCGCCTCGTCCCTGGCCGGGCGGTCACCCTCGCGGTGGGCCCGGACCAGCTCCCGGCGCAGCGTGGCCACCAGGCCGCGCAGCGTCAGCGGGGGCGGCACCTCGGCCAGCGACCGGTCCTCCTCGCGCGGGTCCACCAGGTCGAGCAGCGTGGAGGGCTGCTCGTCGGGGCTGGCGACCGCGGTGACGAGCAGCTGTTCCCGCGCGCGGGTGAGGGCGGTGTAGAACTGCCGCAGCTCGTCGGCCCGCACCTGCTCCTGGGCGGCGCGCAGCCCCTCGGTGCCGGAGACGGAGCGGCCGTGCAGCACCGCGACCAGCGCCTCGGCGCCCAGCAGGCTGTCGCGCAGCCGCAGGTCCGGCCACACCCCTTCCTGCACGCCGACCACGGCGACGCGGTCC
The DNA here is from genome assembly GCF_009602535.1 of Ornithinicoccus halotolerans. Classification (GTDB taxonomy): domain Bacteria; phylum Actinomycetota; class Actinomycetes; order Actinomycetales; family Dermatophilaceae; genus Ornithinicoccus; species Ornithinicoccus halotolerans. The sequence continues at coordinate 6,696 of NZ_WIQI01000119.1, forward strand.
CACTCCTGGCCGGCGGCCGCCTGCGGGGTGAGCACCGCGACCGCGTCCGCCCGGTGCCCCCGGGCGGCCAGGCTGTCGGCGCCCAGGTCGAGGGCCGCGACGTGGCTGGCGAAACCGGCTGGCCCCATGCCCGGCAGCCGCTCGACGTAGTCGGCCGCCGCCCCGAACAGCACCATCACCGCGTCCAGGTCCCGGTCGGCACGCTCCCCCGCCGCCCCGCCGGCGAGCGCCTGCTCCTCCCATGCGCGGGAGAGCCCGGAGCGGTCCCACAGCGTCCACAGCAGCGTCTCGGCGTCCGGCCGCTGGTCGCCACCGTCGCCTGTCAGGTGCGCCAGACCCGCCCGCAGCACGGCCGCGACCCGCCGCACCGGGGCCAGGTCCGGGTCGTCGAGGAGCGAGGAGGCCGGGTCGAGGAGCAAGGTGGCGATCACGTCATCGGCCGGCAGCCCCTCGCTGCCGGGCAGCTCCGGGGCGACCCGGCGGGCGGCGCGTCGCAGCCGCAGCAGGGCGAGCGGGTCAGCCCCGCCCAGCGGTGAGGTGACCAGGTCGACCGCCTCCTCGGCGGACAGCAGCGACCGCCGGCCGGCCGCAGCGGCGTCCTCGCCTGGGTTGATACCGGCGTCGATCGCGTAGTTGCCGGGGATCGAGACCAGGTCGGCGTCGGCGAGCG
>NZ_WIQI01000012.1 GCF_009602535.1 Ornithinicoccus halotolerans
ACCAGCGGGGTCGCGGCACGCCACAGCAGGTGCCGCGCCCACGCCGCGCCGAGCCGGGGCGCCCGCGAGGCGGGCGCGACCGGGTCCGTCCGGTCCGGTGTCATCCCCGCTCCCTTCGCGCGCCTGCTGGGCACTATGCCAGCACCGCCGCCAGCGGCAGCACCACCAGCAGCGAGTCGATCCGGTCCAGCAGCCCGCCGAAGCCGGGGAGCCAGGACCCGGCGTCCTTGACCCCCGCGCGCCGCTTCAGCATCGACTCCAGCAGGTCGCCGGCCACCCCGCCGAGGGCCACCGCCAGCACCAGCCCCCACGACAGCGACCCCAGCACCAGCAGTATCAGCACCGTGCCCGCCACTGCCCCGGCCAGGCCCCCGAGCGTCTTGTTCGGCGACAGCGGGGACAGCGGGCGGCCCGCCCAGCCGAACCGCCGCAGCGCGGTCCCCCCGACGTAGGCGCTGACGTCGGCCGCCGCGGCGGCGAACACGACGAGGAAGGCGTCCTCCCACAGCACCACCAGGTGGGCGATCGACCAGCACAGCCACACCGAGCCGAACGCGGTGAACGCCGACCGCTCCAGCCCGTACTCGGTGTCCCCGGCCAGCAGCGTCGGCAGCGCACAGCCCAGCGCCACGACCGGGGCCAGCAGCAGCAGGTCCGGCCACTGCCAGGCGGCGAGCGGGTAGAGCACGGCCAGGCCGTACAGCAGCAGCGCCTCCGGGCGCGGCAGCCGGACCAGCAGCACGAACTCGCGCACCGCCAGCACCGCCAGCAGCACCGCCAGCACCGCCGTGGTCGGCCGGCCGGCCCAGATCGGCAGGCCGACGACCGGTGCGATGAGCACCCACGTGGTCCAGCGCCGGCGCAGCTCGGCCCGCCGGGTCGCCGCGACCGCCAGGCCGCCCAGGGCCAGCACCGCGAGCGTGACGTAGAACAGGAAGACGCCGCGCCCCTCCACCTGCAGCCCGAACGGCAGCACCAGCGTCAGCACGCGGTCGTGGTGCAGCAGCAGGTCCCACCAGTGGCCGAGGTCGAACGGGCCGGACAGGCCGGACAGGCCGGACAGGCTGGGCACGGCTCAGCCCTCCCGGTCGGCCAGCTCGGCCCGCACGCCCCGCAGCCGGGTCAGCGCGGTCAGCACGGAGCCGGCCACCAGCAGCACGGACACCGGCACCAGCCAGGAGGGCACCGCGCACGCCAGCACCGCCAGCGCGCAGCGCTCGGTCTTGCCCAGCGGACCCCCGTTGCGCCGGGCCGCACCCGCGCCGGCAGCGGCGAGGGACACGAACGTGGGCAGCGTCGCGGCGAGGGCGGCCACGAGCACCCACCCGAGCGGTTCGGGGCCCTCACCGGTGCGGGCCGCCAGCCAGGCCAGCCCCGCGAAGAGCAGCAGGTCGCTGACCCGGTCGCCCAGCTCGTTGACGACGAACCCCCACGGCCGGGACACCTCGCGCGCCCTGGCGACGGCGCCGTCCAGGTTGGCGCCGCCGAGCCGGGCCAGCAGCGCGAGCAGGGCCACCGGCCACCACCCCAGCCCCAGGGCGACGGCGGCCACGGCCGCCCCCAGCACCCCCAGCACGGTGAAGGCGTCCGGGGAGATCCCCCAGCGCACCGCCGCGTCGACCACGACCCCCAGCCGGGCGGTGTACCACGGCTTCAACGCATAGAGCCCCTGCACGGGCCCTGAGTGTGCCAGAGCAGGGGCCACCCTCACGGCGGGCCGCGCCGCAGTAGGCTCCGCCGATGGACCACGAGCGGCGACGGCTGCAGCTCGTCCGGGACGAGCGCGGCGGGCTCACCCTCCTGCTCGGTGGGCACCCGCAGTCGCACGTGCAGCCGGAGGACCCGGGCCTGCTGACGTTCGAGTACGTCCAGCACATCGCGCTCGTGCTCGACACCCTCGCGCCGGCCCCGCCGGCGCCGCTGCGCGTCACCCATGTCGGGGGCGGCGCGCTTACCGTCCCGCGGTACCTGCAGCACACCCGTCCCGGGTCGCCGCAGGTCGTGCTGGAGCCGGACACCGCGCTGACCGAGCTGGTGCGGCGCGAGCTGCCGCTCCCCCGTCGTCACCGCATCCGGGTGCGCCCGCAGGACGGGCTGGCCGGGCTGGGGGCGCTGCGGGACGGCTCGGCCGACGTGGTGGTCCTGGACGCCTACGACGGCGGCCAGGTGCCCGGCGAGCTCACCGGGGCGGCCACGGTCCGGGAGGCGGCCCGGGTGCTGGCCCCTGGCGGGGTCTACCTGGTCAACCTCTCCGACGAGCCCGGCTGGCGGCACGCGCTGCGGGTGGTCGCCACGGTCCGCCCGCTGCTGCCGCGGGTGGCGCTGATCGCCCTCTCCGAGCAGCTGAAGGGGCGCCGCTACGGCAACGTGGTGCTGGTCGCCTCGGCGGCCCCGCTGCCGGAGGCCGCGCTGGCCCGGGCGGTGCGCCGGGCGGCGCTGCCGACCGGCTTCGTCGGAGTCGCCGCGACTGCCCGGCGGGCCTCCGGCGCCGTCCCGTTCGGCGAGGTCGGCGAGCCGACCCCGCTGCCGTCGCTGCCGGACCGCTGGCGACGGCGCTGACGCCGCGTCACCGCCACCGGGCGATCTGCCGCCCCCGTGCCCTGTCCGTAGAGTGCCGGGTGTGCCCACCCTGCCCTACCTGGACCACCCCGGGCCGGTGCCGCTGGCGCACCGCGGCTTCTCCAGCACCGGTCTGGAGAACTCCCGCGCCGCGTTCGCGGCCGCCGTGGAGCTGGGCTACCGGTACCTGGAGACCGACGTGCACGCCACCGCCGACGGCATGGTCGTCGCCTTCCACGACACCCGGCTGGACCGGGTCACCGACCGGCAGGGCGCGGTCGCGGCGCTGCCCTGGGCGGAGGTCGCCCGGGCGCGGATCGGCGGCATGGAGCCGGTGCCGAGCCTGGCCGAGCTGCTGGAGGAGTTCCCCGCGGCCCGCTTCAACATCGACATCAAGGCGCCGGCCGCGGTCACCCCGCTGGCCGAGCTGCTGGAGCGCACCCGCTCCCACGACCGGGTGTGCGTGACCTCCTTCTCCGACCGTCGCCGGCTGGCGGCGCTGCGCCGGCTCAGCCGGCCGGTGGCGACCTCGGCCGGGCAGGCCGTGGTCGGCGGGCTGCTGGCGGTGCAGCGGCTCCCGCCGGCCGCCCGGGCACCGGTGGCGCGGCGGCTGCTGGCGGGGGTGCACCTGCTGCAGGTGCCGGAGCAGTTCGGCCGCGTGCCGGTGCTCACCCCCGCGGTGCTGGCCACCGTGCACGCTGCCGGCGTCGGCGTGCACGTGTGGACGGTCAACGACCGGGCCACCATGGTGCGGCTGCTGGACGCCGGCGTGGACGGCCTGGTGACCGACCGCGCCGACCTGCTCAAGGACGTGCTGCGGGAGCGCGGCGAGTGGGTGTAGCCGCTACCGCTCGCACCCGGTGAACCGCCACAGCGAGGCCTGCCCGCCCTCGTCCACCAGCTCGAACTCCGGGCCCCGCGGGCGCACCACCCGCAGCCCGGGCGTGGTCTCCTCCCACTTGGCGCCCTCCTCGAAGCTGAGGGTGTCGGTGTAGACGTGGGTGACCCCGAGCTCGCGGACCACCTCGCACACCTCGGGGTTGGTGCGCCACTCGTCGAACCGGGTGGCCAGCAGCACCAGGTCCGGACTGTCCGGGATCGGGCTGAGCTGGGGGTAGACCACGTCGACGCCGCTGCGCGCCAGCAGGTAGGAGGAGCCGTTGACGGGCTCGCCGAGCACGAGCGCGTCGTCGGGCAGCGTGTCGCGGGCGCGGTCGACCATCGCCAGCTCCTCCTTCTCCAGCATGGTGCCCCAGGCGATCGGCCAGTGGTTGTGCACCGAGGCCATCACCTCCACGTGGGTGGCCCACCGCAGCCCCGAGGTGAGGGCGATGATGAGCAGCACCACGGCGGCGGCGGCCACCGGCAGCGCCACGGCGGTCCGGCGGGCCAGCCACCGGGCCACCCACGCCGCGCCGCCCGCGGCGAGCACGACCGCCGGGATCACCAGCAGCTGGTTGACGCGGGAGGGCTGGGTGTACCAGAACCCCGAGACCACCCGCAGCGGGTTCTCCGGCGGGCCGGCCGCCAGTAGCGTGACCACGGCGGCGGCCAGCAGCGCCACCACCAGCCACCGCGCCTGGGTGCGCCGCACCGCCTGCCAGGCGCCGACCACCACCAGTGCGGTCACGGCCAGGTTGACGGTGCGGACCGGGTAGACGTAGATCAGCGGGTGGTCGATGAGCAGGCTCGCCACTGGGCCCCAGTAGCTGTCCTGGCCGCCGCGCTCGTAGTCGAGGATCGCCGCCACCGGCGGGAACGTCACCAGGAAGACCAACAGCCCGGCGCCACCGACCACGGCCACCACCCCGGCGGTCCCGACCAGCACCCGGTGGCCCCGCCGCCAGATCCGGCGGCCTTGCCGGACCAGCAGCACCGCCAGCAGCGGGCCGGCCAGCAGCAGCCAGGAGAACAGCCCGGAGCCGTGGGCCAGCACCACCCCGCCGAGCGCGGCCAGGAACCCCAGCAGGTGGACGGCGTGCAGCGCCAGCCGCTGGTCGCCGCGCAGCGCCGCGATCATCAGTGCCAGCGTGCCCGGCAGGCAGCCGGTGCTCAGCGCGAACGGGTAGACGCCCAGCATCGAGACCGCGACCACCGGGAAGGTGACGTAGGTCGCGGCCACCACCGGCGTCAGCACCACCGGCAGTGCCCGCGACGGCCAGACCACCCGCGACAGCGCCACCAGCCCGGCGATCCACACCACCGCGGCCAGCACCACGCTGGCCCCGTTGGCGGCCTCGGTGACCCGGGAGAAGCCGGGCGCGATCGCGACCAGCCCGTGCCAGACCGCCGGGTAGTAGGGCGCGACCTGGTCGTTGTACAACGGCGCCAGGCCGCCCAGGCTGGAGGCGTTGCCGGTCTCCCGGATGAACCACAGCGCGTTGAGGTGGAACACCCCGTCCCAGGCCTGCAGCGGCATGTCGGCCCGGCCGATCCCGGCCATCATCGCCGCCGCGAGCGTGCCGCCGCCGAGCGCCCAGGTCAGCGCCAGCCAGCCCCGCTCCGCCGACCGTAGCGGCCGCCGCTCCCCCGCGACGCGCAGCCCGTCCGGTTCGTTGACCGTGCCCAGCATCCGCCCGATGACCGCCGCGAGCGCCAGCAGCACCAGGCAGCCGAGCAGGAACGTGACCAGCGTCCACGGGAGCCCCACCAGCGGGTAGCCGATCGCCAGCACCCCGGACACGCCCGTGGTGACGGGGGCGGCGGCGCCCCAGGCGACCAGCCCCCGCACGCCGACCAGCCGCAGCAGGCCGTACCCGGGCAGCACCCACAGGGCCGCCAGCCCGAGGATCCCGGGCAGGACCGCCCACCAGCTCATGGGGCGGTGGCGGCGGTGGCGCCCTCGGTTCCGCGGTCACCCACCGGCAGCTCCCCGCCGCCGATCGTCAGCCGCGGGGTGCCGGCCCACGCGGCGGGGTCGGTGGTGCGCCGGCCGTCCAGCAGCAGCCGGATCCCGGGCAGGTCCGCGGGGGTCAGTGCGGCGTACTCGGGGTGGTCGGCCTGCAGCAGCGCGGCGTCGACCGGCTCGCCGAGGTGGTAGGGGGTCCAGCCGTAGCCGGCCAGCTCCTCGTCGGTGTACATCGGGTCGTGCACGGCCACCTCGGCGCCCCGCTCGCGCAGCGCCTCGACGGTGTCGAACACCCCGGAGAAGGCGGTCTCCTTGACCTTGCCGCGGTAGGAGGCTCCCAGGACCGCCACCCGCAGCCCGGCCAGGTCACCGAGGACGGAGGCCACCCGGGCGACGGCGTAGCCGGGCATCACCGCGTTCGCGGCACGCGCCTGCCGGACCACGGTGGCCTCCGGGTCGGTGGCCAGGTACAGCCGTGGGTAGACCGGGATGCAGTGCCCGCCGACGGCGATGCCGGGCTGGTGGATGTGGCTGTAGGGCTGGGAGTTGCAGGCCTCGATGACCTTCTGCACGTCGATGCCGACCTGGTCGGCGAAGACGGCGAACTGGTTGGCCAGGCCGATGTTGACGTCGCGGTAGGTGGTCTCGGCCAGCTTGGCCATCTCGGCGGCCTCGGCGCTGCCCATGTCCCAGACCCCGTTCGGGCGGGGCAGGTCCGCCCGGTCCTCGAAGGTCAGCACCGCCTCGTAGAACGCCACGGCCGCGGCGGCGCCGACCTCGGACAGCCCGCCCACCAGCTTGGGGTAGGCGCGCAGGTCGGCGAAGACCCGCCCGGTCAGCACCCGCTCGGGGCTGAACACCAGGTGGAACCCGTCCTCGGCGCCCTCGGTCAGGCCCGAGCCCCGCTCCAGCATCGGCTTCCAGCGGCCGCGGGTGGTCCCCACCGGAAGCGTCGTCTCGTAGGAGACCAGGGTGCCCGGCGTCAGGTGCTCGGCGAGGCTGGCGGTGGCCTGGTCCATCCAGCCGAAGTCGGGCTGGCCGGTGGCCTCGTCCACGAACAGCGGCACGACCAGCACCACCGCGTCCGCCCCCGGGACCGCCTCGCCGTAGTCCGTGGTCGCCCGGAGCCGTCCCGCGGGCACCAGCTCGGCGAGCTTCTCGGCCAGCTGCGCCTCGCCGGGGAACGGCTCCACGCCCCGGTTGACCGTCTCGACCAGCTGGGCGTTGACGTCCACGCCGACCACCTCGTGCCCGGCGTCCGCGAACTGGACCGCCAGCGGCAGCCCGATCTTGCCCAGCGCGACGACGGCGATCCTCATGCGTGCTCTCCTGTTGGTCGGGTCGGTCGGGGTCGGTCGGGGTGGGTGGGGTGGCGCGGTGGTCCGGCCGGTCGGCTCCGAGGATACGCGTCAGCGGACCAGCAGGCTGGCCGCCATGAACCGCGGTGGCGCCTCCCGGTCGGTGAGGTGGCGCAGGTCACGCGGTAGCAGCGTGGCCGGGGTGCCGTGCCGTCGCCGGGCCCGGGCGCGCGCGACCAGCTCGGCGGCGGGCACGCCCGGGTCCGCGCAGGCGTCCAGCAGCGCCCGGTCCGCCCGTGACAGTGGCCCGGCGTACCCGGGCGCGGCCGCCTCCAGCGCCGCCGTGACCGCCGCCAGCTGGCGCCGCTCCGGCTCGTCCCAGAGGGCCGGCCGGTCCCGGTGCCAGACCAGCCCGAACACGTGGATCCGGGCCAGCTTGGTCACCACGGCCCGCCGGACCGCCGGCGGGTAGCCGGTGAACCACGCCTGTGTTAGCAGGTGGTCGACGAAGGCCAGCTCGGTCCCGACCGGTCGGGTGGCGTAGGTGACCCGGTCCGCCGCGTCCACCCCGATCTGGTACGGCGGGCCGCCGCGGTCATAGGCCACGGCGGTCTCGCACCACAGCCGCGTGACGTACGGCACGTCGTCGCCCACCGCCAGCCCCTCGACCAGCTCGGCGCCGAGTCGCGCCCGGGCCGCCGTCGACACCAGCCCCAGCGGCGCGCTGCGGTAGCTGAGCCGGTCGCGCACCGGGTCCAGCACGCCCCGTCGCCATGGCCTGGTCGGCGGGGTGCGCACGATCCGGTGGCCCGACCCGATCACCAGCCGGGAGACCACCGTCTCCGCGCCGGTCCGCCGGGCCAGCGCCAGCCAGGAGGCCACGGCGCCCTCCGCCAGCGTGTCGTCGCTGCCCATGATGGAGACGTAGCGGCCGCGCGCGGCCCGCATCCCGGCGTTGAACGGGCCGGCGGGGCTGCGCCGGTCGTCATGGTGCTCCAGCCACCGGACCCGGTCCCGGTGCCGCCCGGCGACCCCGGGCGCGATCCGGTCGGTGCTGGTGTTGTGGCACACCACGGTCACCGACGCGACGTCGCCGTTGCCGTCGAGGACGCTGGCGACCGCCTGCCCGATCGGGCGCTCGGGGGTGTGCACCGCGATGACTACCTCGACCGGGCTCGGCGCCTGGGCGGCGGCCTCAGCCACGGCTCTCCCACACCTGTGCGGCCAGCGCGTAGCCCTCGTCGTAGCCCCGCCCCACCGTGTCCGGGTCGAACCGGTCCCCCACGGTGGCGGCGATCTGGCCCGCGGTCATCCCCGCGGTGCCGGCCAGTACCCGCTCCACCGCGTCGGCGTAGGCGCCCGGCTCCTGCACCGGGACCGTCTCACCGACCCGGGGCGCGATGTACTCGCCCTGCCCGCCGGTCGACCCGACCACCACGGGCCGGCCGCTGACCAGGGCCTCGGCGCAGGAGACGAAGAAGTTGTCCCCGCGGGTCGGGCCCAGGAACAGGTCGGCGTCGGCCAGCTCGGCCAGCACGCCGGACCGGTCCAGGGAGCCGGTGAGCCGCACCCCGTCGGCTACCCCCAGCGCCGCCGCCCGCTGCCGCACCGCTGCCGCGAGCTCGCCCTCACCCACCAGCGTCAACCGGGCGGGACGCCCGCGGCGCCGCAGCTCGGCGACCACCTCGACAGCCAGCACCGGGTCCTTCCGCTCCACCAGCGCGCCGACCGAGACCAGCCGGATCTCGCCGTCCCCACCACCGCGCCGCTCCGGCACCCGCTCCAGCGGCGGGACGATGCACGGCACGACCACGGTGGGCCGGCCGCCCCGCACCGCCCTGACCGGCTGGGCCAGGTAGTCGACCACCGTGGTGACCACGTCGGGCCGCCCCAGCAGCGGGCGCAGCGCCGGCAGCATGGCCCGCCAGCTGCGCGGCAGCGTCTGCGGCGCGGTCAGCCCTGACCAGTGCTCGGTGTGCACCCACGGCCCGGACGGCCGCCACCACGCCAGCGGCAGCAGCGAGGAGAACGCCATCGTGTGCACCAGGTCCGCGTGCCTGGCCAGCCCCCGCAGCACCGCTCCGGCGCGCAGCACCTGGTCCGGACGCTGGGTCCCCATCGGGACCCGGCTCACCGGCAGCCCGCCGACCTGGTCCCGGTCCGGGTGCAGCCGGTCCCCGGCCGCTACCTGCTCCGGCGGGACGAGGTGCACCAGGTGCACGTCGTGCCCCCGGCTCGCGATCGCGGCGGCGTCCCTGACCACGAAGCCGCCCACCCCCGGGCGGCCGGCCGACGGCAGCCAGGTGGTGACGGCCAGCACGCGCATACCGGCAAACCTACCGGTCGGCGCAGCAGCCTCGGGCCCGGTGCCGGGGCCGGCCGGGTCCCTGGCACACCTCGGGGGCTACCCGGCCGAGTACGACGGCGCCGGGTCGGCGCCGGGCACGTCGAAGGCCAGGCTGTCGGGGTAGCACCACCACCAGTTCTCGCCCGGCTCGAAGGACCTGACCAGGGGATGCTCGGGGTTGCCGTGCCAGTGCGCGCTGGCGTGCCGGTTCGGTGAGCTGTCGCAGCAGCCCACGTGGCCGCACGACATGCAGACGCGCAGGTGCACCCACGAGTCCCCGGTCCGCAGGCAGTCCTCGCAGCCGTTGGCCGAGGGCGTGATGTCCCGGGCGTCGGCGAGGTGCTGGCAGGGTGCGTTCATGGCGACATCTCCTTGGCCGCGGTGGTGCCACCGACAGTAGCCGCTGTCAGCGGTGGAGCTGCTCGAGTGCGGTGAGGTAGCCCTCGCTGTAGGTCGGGAACTGGGCGACCTGGTCCAGGAGCCGCTCGACCGGGATCTGCGCGCCGATGGCCAGGGCCGCCTGGTGGATCCACTCGCTCGACTGCGGCGCGACGGCCCAGGCCCCGAGCAGCAGGCCCGTGTCCGCGTCGGCGACGAGCCCCAGTGCCCAGCCGGTGGGCTCCCGCTCGTGGGTCCAGGGCCGCGCCAGCGCCGCGGTGAGGTCGACCTCGGCGGTGGTGACCCGCCGCCCCTCGGCGGTGGCCTGCTCCTCGGTGAGTCCGACCGCCGCGATCTCGGGGTGGCCGAAGACGACCCGCGGGATGCTGGTGTAGCGGGCGGCCCGTGGCCGGCCCAGGATCGCGTCGACGGCGACGCGGGCCTGGTACTTGGCGACGTGAGTGAACGGCATGATCCCGGTGACGTCACCGATCGCCCAGACGCGTGAGCCGGCGTAGCAGCGCTCGTCCACCTCGATGGCCCCGCGCCCGTCGAGGTCGAGGCCGAGCGACGCCAGCCCCAGCCCGTCGGTGCGGGGCCGGCGGCCGGTGGCGAGCACGAGCACGTCCCCGCTGACGGTGGTGCCGTCGTCCAGCTCCAGCACGTGGTCGGTACCGTCACGGACGGCGCGGACCGGGGGGCTGCCGAGCCTGAGGTCGATGCCCTGGGCGCCGAGGTGCTCGGCGGCGAGCTGGCTGACCCGAGGCTCCTCGCGCCCCAGCACCCGCGGCCCGCGCCCGACGATGGTCACCTCGGACCCGAACCCGCGCAGGTACTGAGCCACCTCCACGGCGACCGGGCCCGCACCGACGATGACCACCCGGCCCGGGACCTCCTGCAGGTTCGTGGCCTCCCGGTTCGTCCACGCGGTGGCCGGGTCCAGTCCGGCGATGTCGGGCATGACCGGGGTCGAGCCCGTGGCGACGATGACGTGCTCGACCGACAGGAGCCGCCCGTCGACCTCCACGGTGCCGGGGGCGGTGATTTGGGCGGTGCCGCGGATGACGGTGGCGCCCTGCTCCTCGTAGCCGGCGACCTGCCGGCTGTCGTCGAGGTGGCGGACCATGTCGTCGCGCCAGGCGCGGGCGCTCTCCCAGTCGAGCGCGCCGGCCGTGATGCCGGGCGTGGCCGCCGTCTCCAGGGCGAGCTCGACGGGGCGCAGCAGCGTCTTGGAGGGGATGCAGGCCCAGTAGCCGCACTCGCCACCGATCAGCTCGCGCTCGATGATGACCACGGTCTTGCCGGCCTGCAGCAGCCGGGAGGCTGCTACCTCCCCGCCCGGGCCCATGCCGATGATGGCGACGTCGTACCGCTCGGTCATGCGTTGCTCCGTTCTCGTTGCTCAGCTGCCGCCCGGCACGTCCACCCGGTGACGGGAACCCTCCAGCGCCCGGGCCAGGGTCTCGGTGTCGTGCGGGCCGGTGTGCCGCGTGCTGCCGATGAAGAAGGTGGGCGTGCCGCGGGCGCCGCTGGCCTCTGCGCTGGCCACGTCGGCCCGCACGCGGGCGGCGGTCTGCTCGGTGTCGAGGGTGCGCAGGAAGGTCTCGACGTCGAGGTCGAGCTGTGCGGCGTAGCCGGCGATGTCGGCGTACTCCAGCTCGTCCTGGTGGGCGAAGAGCAGGTCGTGCATCTCCCAGAACCGGCCCTGTGCCTGCGCGGCGACCGCGGCCCGGGCGGCGAGCTCGGCGTGCGGGTGGACATCGACCAGGGGCAGGTGCCGGAAGACGTAGCGCAGGTCGGGGCCGAACTGCGCCAGCAATTCCTGCGCCACGCCGGTGGCACGGGCGCAGAACGGGCACTCGAAGTCGCCGTACTCCACCAGGGTGAGGGGGGCCTCCCGGTTGCCGCGGACGTGGTCGGTGTCCGGGTCGACGGGGCGGTCGAGGACCCGGGGGAGGTCGGCGTCGGTCTGCCCGCGGAAGACGGCCGCGGCGCGGAAGGCGGCCCACCCGAGACCGGTGGCCAGCACGGCAGCGAGCAGCACCCCGACCGTTGCCTGGTCCCGCAGCGCGGGGTCGTCGAAGGCGAGCCCGGCGATCAGCAGCGAGACGGTGAAGCCGATGCCCGACAACGCCGCTCCTCCGAAGACGTGTCCGAAGCCCACCCCCACCGGCAGCCCGCCCAACCCGGCGCGGACGGCGGCCAGCGAGACGAGTCCGACGCCGAGGAACTTGCCGATGACCAGCGCGGCCACCACCGCCCACGTCACCCGGGACCCCAGTGCCTCGGTGAGGACGCCGTCACGCAGGTCGACGCCGGCGTTGGCCAGGGCGAACAGCGGCACGATGACGTAGCTCGCCCACGGGTGCAGGGTGAGCTGGAGGCGCTCGTTGACCGACACCGCCTGGACCAGTCCCAGCCGTGCCCGCCGGCCCACTTCGACATCGGGTGACTGGCGGAAGGCGTGGAACCGGGTGGCGGCGCCCTCGACCGCCTCTCTGGCGGGCGCATGGGCCGCCACCAGCAGGCCGCCGAGCATCCCGGCGATCGACGCGTGCAGCCCGGCCTGCACCGTGGCCAGCCACAGCCCGAGGCCGACCAGCAGGTAGGGGGCGGCCCGCCACACGCCGAGCTGGCTCAGCAGGCCCAGCAGCGCGGCCAGGACCACCATGACGGCGATCGCCCCGAGGTCCAGCGCCTCGCTGTAGAACACCCCGATAACGCTGACCGCGACGATGTCGTCGATGACCGTGAGGGTCAGCAGGAAGATGCGCAGCTGGGTGGCGAACGTCGGGCCCACGACCGCGAGCGCGCCGAGCATGAAGGCGGTGTCCGTGCCGATGACGACGCCCCAGCCGTTGCTCGCCTCCCCGCCGGGGGCCAGCGCCAGGTACAGCAGCGCCGGCACAGCCAGCCCACCGATGGCGGCGGCCACCGGGACGGCAGCGCGACGCAGGTCGGTCAGCTCCCCGACGGAGAACTCCCGGCGCACCTCGAGGCCGATGACGAAGAAGAACAGCGCCATGAGCCCGTCGTTGACCCAGTGCTCCAGGTCCATCGAGAGCTCCCACCCGGCCACGGAAAGCGCGGCCTCGGCGTGCCACAGCGCCTGGTAGGTGCTCGACCACGGCGAGTTGGCCCAGAGCAGGGCGACGACGGTCGCGGCGAGCAGCATCACCGCCCCACCCGCCTCGGTGCTGAGGAAGCGGCGTGCGGGGGCGGCGAGCTGTGCCGTCAGGGACCGTCGACGGCACCGGGTCTGTCCCGGCCCAGCCGGACCGCGGCCCACGCGCATGGCCACATCCTGCTGTACGGGGAGATCGCCGTCATCACCCGCCTGCCGGGCCGATCGCGAGCGCGACCCCAGCTCCGACAGGGAGTGGGGGCGCGCTCGTCACGCGGGACGCCGGTCACGGCGTCCCTGACACCGGGGTCAGCGGGGGGTGGTGCCTCTGCGGCCGCGCATCTTGGCGACGGCGCCCTTCAGCTTCCGCTGGTTCTGCGGCTTGCGCGCTTCGGTGACGGCCTTCTTGGCCAGCCCGGCCTTGGCCAGTCCACTGAAGAGTCCCATGCTGGCTCCTTCGTCGTCGTTCGGCTGCCGCTCGCGTGGCGGCGTGGTTAGTCACCACCGTATGCCGTTAACGGTCGACTCGCCCGGTGACCGGCCGGTCGCCGAGGTGACACGCCGCCGCCGCGACAGCGGCCAGGATGACCAGGACCGCTCCGAGCCACTGCCGGTCGATGAGACGGTCGCCGAGGAGGTACCCGGCGGCGAGGCCGAAGACCGGCACCAGCGGCAGCAGGCTTCCCGCGGTCGACGCCGGCACGCCGCGGAGGCCGGCGACGAAGAACCAGAAGGCGAAGCCGTAGTAGACCATCCCGGATGCCGCCGCGAGTGCCCACGTGGCCAGGTCAGCGGGCAGGCCGAGCTCCGCGGCGCCGGTCACCGACGCGGTACCGGCAACGACGATGGCGAAGCACAGCGCCGCGAGCTGTTGCGCGAGGACCACGGCCAGCGAGCTGTCGTCGAGCAGCAGCCTGCGGGTGAGCACCGCATAGCACGCGCAGGCCGACACCGCGCCCACCGTCAGCACCACACCGGTGGCATCCCCGGATGCTCCCGGGCGGTAGGTCACCAGCAGCACGCCGACCATGGCCGTGATCACCGCTGCCGTCGTGGCTGGTGCGATCCGCTCTCGGAGCAGGACGACGGCGAGCAGCATGATCAGGATCGGCTCAGTGGCCCACAGCAGCACCGACATGCTGGCGGTGATGCTCACCAGCCCGAGCAGGCCGAGCGCGTACGCCAGGCCAGGGTTGAGGATGCCCAGGGCCGCGAGCGTGACGAGGGCTGGTGAGGGGGTCGGGCGGACCCGCAGCAGCAGCATGGCGAGCGTGAGGACGAGGGAGCTGGCGGCGAGCTCGACGGCAAGCAGGGTCAGTGGCGCGACGCCACGACCGAGGACGTGCTTGCTGAGCACGGTGCCGCACCCCCAGCAGGCGGTCGCGGCAACCAGCAGGAGGACATGACGGTACGACGATGGTGGGGACACGGCTGGCACTCCGGTCAGGGCGACGAGTGGATGGGCTCGGTGCTCGGCTGACGCGGGTCGCTGCGTCAGCGCTCGGGCCGCTTTGCCTCGTCGTCACAGCGGTCGTAGGAGGGCAGCCGGCAGCGCCGTCCAGCCGTCGGCGATCCGCCCATGGCGACCATCGTAGGTTCTCGCCGCTCGCCGCTACGGGAGACGCTGGTCGATGACTGTCGCCATGCCGGCCTGGACGCCTGCCGCCCGCCTAGTCACCGGCGGCAGATGGTCCCTCGAGCACGGTGGGGACGTACTCGAGCAGCTGCAGCCGCCCGTCGAAGGTGCGGCTGTCGACCAGGTCGAGGGCGAGGTCGGGGTACCCGGCGAAGATGGGGTCGCTCCCGGTGGCGCCGGTGATGACGGGGAAGATCACCACCCGAAGGCGGTCTACGACGCCGGCGTTGAGGAGGGACCGGCACAGGCTGAGGCTGCCGATGGTGCGCAGCGGCCGCGAGTCGCGCCGCTTCATATCCCGCACCGCCTCGACCGCGTCCCCGTCGACCAGCTCGGTGTTGCGCCATGACAACGGTGTCTCCAGGGTCGAGGAGAACGCCACCTTGGGCAACGCGGTCAACGCGGCGACCCCGGGGTCATCGGGAATCTCAGCGGCCAGCGCGGACATCAGCCGGTACGTGGTCGCCCCCATGAGGGCCACGTGCTCCTGCTCGGCTGCGCGCTCGATCCATGCCAGGTACTCGGGCCCCTCCATCCCCCAGTAGCCGGGCCAGCCCTCCGCGGCCCCGTAGCCGTCGAGTGAGGTGATGAAGTCGATCGTCAGGCTCACCATCGGACTGTCCTTCCGCCGGCACGTGTCCGAGGGATCAGGTGCCCCGGTCCCCACAGCGTTCAATCGTGGCATCCAGGCTTGCGTGGACTTCCTCCCAGTCGCCCTCTCCGATGCCCCGGGGGGCGAGCCAGCCGACGTCCTCGAAGGGGTTCTCCCCGTCGCCCTGCGGCGCCGCCACACCCAGCAACCCGGGGATGGCATGCAGCTCATTCCAGGCGCGGTCTTCGCCCACGGGACCCCAGTCAGCCTCGGTCTGGTGCCCCTCGCGCACCTTCTCGGCCAACGCGCACGCGTAGCTGACCTGCCCGGCCGCAGAGATGTCCGGCCCCGAGGTCCCGCGGCCCCACAGGAACCCGAGCGCGCACCCGATGACCAGCGTCGCTAGGGCAACGGCGACAGCTCCGGCAGAACCGACGGCCTTCGTTTGCGGCATCGGTGGCAACCCCCTCCTGGTCTGCGCTCCCGGTGCCCAACGGTAGTGGCCGCGTGGTCGCCTGTCAGGGCTCCGGGCGGGCGGGTCGTGGTGGTCGGCAGCAGCAGCACCCCTGGCGTCAACGGAGCCGGCCGCGACCTCCGCTCACATCACCGAGTAGCCCGGGGGCAAGCCCGTTCGCCCGGTGGCCGCCAGCAGCAGCGGCCCGGCGGCATCGTCGCCGATCGCCAGGTCGGCGATGACTCCGAGCGTCTGGGCGGCCGCCGCTGGCGGGACGTCCAGGCGCGCCTGGAGTGCCGCAGCCAGGTCGGCGGTGTGGACCGTCAGCTCGAACGTCCGCGTCGGCAGGTAGTCCAGCAGCCGCATCCCGCCCACGGCCGTGGTCACCAGCTCAGTGCCGTCGTGGTCGTCGACGACTGCCAGGACGCGTCCGGCGATCTCCGCGACGGCAGCAGCCGGGTCCTCACCAAGGGACGCTCCGGCCTCCCTGCCGCGCTCGGCAACGGCGGGGGACGCGGCCAGTGCCCGGGCCGTCCGGAAGTACTCGGCCGCACCGGCAACCTCGACCGTGGCGGCGGGCCGAGCGAGGTACGCCTCGACGGTCAGCAGCGCCCGGCTGGTGTGCCCGACCAGGGCACGCACGTCCCACTCCCCCAGGCCGGGCCGCTCCCACCGGTCACCGACGAGGCCGACCGTGCTGACGAACCACTCGGCGGCTGCAGCGAAGGCGCGCCGTGACTCGTCCCAGGAGCCGCGCATGCACGCCACACTACTGCGGGGACGGGCGAGGCTGGCGCCTACGCGGCATGGCCGCGGGCGGGTCAAGCCGAGGGGCCGTTGAGGCGGAGGATCTGCCGGCGTTCCGCAACGGTCAGGTCGGACTCGGCGAGGACCTTCTGCAGCACCGCGGACTTGCGTGCGACGTAGGTGTCGATGTCCATGGCTGGGTCCGATGCCAGGGCGAGCTTCACGGCGCCGTACTCATCTCGCAGCCGTGGATGTGCCCTGAGCACGTCACGCACTGCCAGGTGGTTGCGGACGCTGAGGGTGCCGCGGCGGCAGACATACACGTTGCGCCGCGGGGCGTCGTCCGGTGCAGTGAACGCCTCCCGGTCAGCCACTCCGAGGTCGCCCCGATGCACGTAGCCGACGGCCTCCAGCGCCGACACCGCCGCCGCGACATCCTCGTCGTCCGCCACAACGTCGATGTCGATGATCGGCTTGGCCGCGAGGCCGGGCACCGCGGTGGAGCCGACGTGCTCCACCGCCGCCGAGGGAACCCGCCTGAGCGCGACACGAAGGCTGCCGGCGGCCCGCTCGAACTGCCGCGGCCACGCTGGCGAGTACCGAACCACTGCGACCGCCACGGAAGCGACCGTACCCGTGTGCTGGCAGCCGGTGGCTGCGCTGCTGGCGGTGCCCCTTACTCGGTGTCGGCGGTGGGCGGGTGCAGGTCGAAGACGCTGACGGGTTGGCCCACGTCTGGGTCAGACCAGGACGAGCCGCGGCTGACCTGCCGTGGAGTGGGGCTGATCGCAGTGAGGTGATGGGTGGCGACATGGTGGTCGACCGCCAGCTGGCACAGGTAGCCGTCCGCAGCCTCCTCCATCGGGGAGGATGCGTCCGCACTTGCCGGGAAGGTGACCTCAAGACGTGGCGGCAGCACGCCTGTCATCGCGCGGACCCGGCATCCGGTGCGGGCGCCGACGCGCTCCTCGAGGAACTCGCGGGTGGCCCGGTCAAGCGGGAGCCGTCCAGGACGCGCCAGGACCATCCGCATGCTGGCTGGCTTCGGCGCTGGTTCACCCGCCGCGGTCCAGTGCCGCGGTGCTGGTGCCAGCCCGCACTCAACGAGCGCATCGAAGAACGCGTCACCGACCGCCGGGATGTCGACCGCGAGGTAGAAGTCTTCCAGCGCTCGCCGCATCTCGACGACACTCCGCCACCGCGCGAATGAGAACTCCGGGCCGGCCGCCAGCTCCGCCAAGGGAACTTGGGCACGTCGCAGCAGGTCGACCGTCATCCCGTGACGAAGTTGTAAGCGTCCATAGCGCCCGAGGCCGGAGGGGCGAGGTCAACGGCCGCCGCTCCCCCGCTCAGGCACGCTCGACGGCGGCCCACAGCTCTGCCAGCGACGGGTAGTGGTAGTCCGGCACGGTGATCTCCTGAGGCGTCGGGGTCGCACCGAAGCCCCCCTTCCCGGCACGGCGCTCGATCCAGCAGGTCGCCACGCCGAGCCGGCTGGCGGTGGCGATGTCGTGGTACTGGCTCTGCGCCACATGCAGCCAGTCCTCACGCCGGTAGCCATGGTCGCGCTGCCGGTCGGCGCAGTACTCGAACACTCGCGGATCAGGCTTGTTGACTCCCACGTCCTCGGCGGTGACAGCGTCGTCGAACGGGTCCCCCCAGGGTGGCTGCCATTTGCCGCAGCGCCCAGTTGTCGGCGTTGGTCAGCGCCACGAGCCGGTAGCGCTGGGCGAGCTTGGCCAACATTTCGGGGGCATCGCTGAAGGCGGGCCACCGCCGGATGGACTCCCGCAGCTGGGCACTGTGCTCCTCGCTGTCTGGCAGCGCCAGCTCACCGGCCATGCGGTGGTAGATAGGCGTCAACATCTGGGTGAAGGCTAGTTCCGGGGTCAGCCGCTGCTGCTCGTCCTCCGCGGCCGCAAAGCTGGCCAGGGCGTGCTGTTCGTCCAGGTGAACACCCTCGGCGGTGGCGATCTCGGCAAGGCACTCGACGATCCCCTGCTCGAAGTCGATCAGCGTGCCGACGACGTCGAAGCTGAGCCAGCGGTACTCCGCTAGTCGCTGACTCTCGCCATCGGGTGACTTGGCCTGGCTCATGCGTTCCCTCCACGTGCTCGGTGGTGTGCATCGAAACAGTACGCTCGCGAGGATGAGCCGGATCTTCACCACCAGTTTTGCGTCGGTGTACCCCCACTACCTCACGAAGGTGGAGAAGAAGGCACGGTCCAAGGCCCAGCAGGACCAGGCCATCGGCGTCCATGACATCGAGGATCCGTTGCGGCAGAAGATTCGCTACCTGGACAAGCTGGTCCCCGCGTAGCGGCAGAGTCCATGCATTGCCGCTGCCCGAGGCGGCACGATGGTTCCATGGAGACCTTCGCCGACATGTCACGACCGATCGTGTACGTGGATACCTCCGAGGTTCGAAATGGGCGGCTGGATGAGCTCAAGCTCGCCATGGACGACTTGACGGAGTTCGTGGAGGCCACCGAACCACGGATGGTCGCCTACCACGTGTACTTCAGTGAGAACGGGTCCCGGATGACTGTTCTGCACATCCATCCGGACTCGGCATCGCTGGAGTTCCACATGCAGGTGGCCGGACCCAAGTTCGCCCCGATCGGGCCGTACATCACCATGCTCGGTATCGACGTGTACGGCCATCCGGGAGACGCGCTCGTCGACCGGCTGCGACAGAAGGCCGAGCTGCTGGGCAGCGGGTCGGTACGCGTGCACCAGCTTCATGCCGGGTTCGCTCACCTGCTCCCTGGCTGAACCGCGGCACCCGCCCCAACGACGCAAGAGGCCCCGCGCGGATCGCGCGGGGCCTCTTGTGCAGTCGGTGGTGGGTCAGCTCAGAGGGGCCGGACCTTCTCCGCCTGCGGGCCCTTCTGGCCCTGCGTCACGTCGAACTCCACCTTCTGGCCGTCCTGGAGCTCGCGGTAGCCGGAGCTGTCAATGGCGGAGTAGTGGACGAAGACGTCCGCGCCTCCCCCGTCCTGCTCGATGAATCCGAAGCCCTTCTCGGAGTTGAACCACTTCACGGTGCCTGTAGCCACTGGTGTTGCCTCATTCTTTGATCGCTGTCGGGGCCCACGTGTGCGGCGCCTCCGGAGTGCCACGAGTGTCCTTGGTGCGGCTCCCGTTCTGTGGGAGACGCCGAGTTCCAAAGAGCACTGGCGCGGTACGTCCACTCGACGCTAGCACGGGGCGGGACCTCGACACACCCGGGCACGGCGCCACGGCATCTTTTGAGCGCGACCGCCTCCTCCGCCACGCAGCCGAGGCCCGGCCCTGAGGCGGGGAGGGAACCGGTCGACTGACTGGTGGCTAGGGTCGGCGCGGCCGCGTGGGTCGCCGGCCGAACTCCCGCTGCAGCCGCAGGCCGTCACGCAAGCGGTACGGGATCGGCAGCCGCCGGACGGCCAGCTCGGTTGCGTAGGCCTCCATGACCTGTAGCAGCGAGCGTTGGGCCTGGAGCAGGTCCTTGCGGACCACCGGGGACATCCGCCGAGCGTGAACAACATCGCGAGCGATACGCACGTCTGAGGCCAGTTCCGTCAGCGTTCTCGGCCCTGCAACGCGGGGCACTGGCGGGCCGACAGTCACTCGATACCACTCCACTCGATTGGCGAAGCCGCAGCAAGAGACGTGGCTTGTCTATGAGAGTACTCGCGTTGTCGTCCCCGTGTAGCAACGCGCTGACGCCTCACGCGCCTCAGCCGCATCGTTCCTTCGATTGTCTCGAGCTGGGCGGCCTTGTCGTCAACCCGAGGAGCAGGCCCCGGCTGCGTCTTCCACCCCGAGTTGTTCGCACCGTCAACCGAGGATGACCGGGTCGAGCCCGGCAGCCGATGACCGGGACGTCGACCAGTTCCTAGGTTCGACACACCTCAACGCAAGGAGCAGGTCATGAAGAACCCCGCCACCTACCGACGCGCCGTGGCAGCCGTCGGGCTCGTCCTGGCTGCCGTCCTGATGACGATCGCGATGGGCATCAACGTGCCGTTCTCGGGCGACCCGGAGGAGGTGCTCACCGAGATGGACGCCGCGGGAGGACGGGCCTGGCTCTCCGCGATCACCTACACGCTGGCTCAGCTGGCGCTGATCCCCGGTGTCCTCGGCATCGCCCACCTGCTGCGGCAGCGCACGCCGAGGTTGTCCAACGTCGGCGGCACCCTCGCCGTGCTCGGCGCCTTCGGTCATACGGTGCATGCTGGCGGCGTGCTGCTGGTCGTCTCGATGGCGCAAGGGACGGCCGACCGAGCAGCACTCGAGACTGCCCTGCAGGAGTACCAGAACAGTCCGGTGGCGATCTTCTCGGCGATGGGGCTGCTGGGCACCGTAGTTGGCCTCATCCTGCTGACAGTCGGCCTGTGGCGCGCCGGCGTGGGGCCCCGCTGGGTGCCCGCCGCGCTCGCCGCGTTCCTGCTCGTGGAGTTCATCGGCACCGCCATCACCGTCTGGGCGACCGCGGCCGGCAGCGCGCTCTACCTCGCCTCCTTCGGTGCGCTAGCACTGACCATCTGGCGCACCCCGGTCGGAGTCTGGGAAGTGCGTAGCTCGACCGAAGCCCACCAATCCGAACCGGTGTGAACCGGACCGAGGCCGTGGCCGTGCTCAGGCCCTGATCAGTCGCCGGATGGCGTCCAGCAGGGCGTCGCGCTCGCGAACCGCGTCGAATGACTCGTCGACGCTGAGCCTGCTCGGGTAGCCGCCGAGCAGCGCCTGCACCCAGGCCACGACTCGCTCGGCTCGCAGGTCGGAGCGGACCTCCCCGGATGCGATCGCTCGACGCACCCAGGGCAACAGTCCACGGCGGACCGACTCCTCATCGGACGCGAGCGCGGCCACGACCTCGGGCTCGGTCATCACCGCGCGCACGGCACGGACAAAGCCGGCGACGCGCGGGTCGGCACTCGCCTCCGCGACGTGCCCCACGGGTCGGTGCTGAGGTGATGGCCACGCCGGCGGCCCGACGCCGCGCGCCTGGTCGGCCACTCCTACGGCGGAGCCGTGATCACCAGTGCCGCGACGGGCAGTCCTGACGTCAAGTTGCTGGTCTATGTCACTGCCTATGCCCGCGACGAAGGCGAGCATCGCGGCCCCAACGCCCTGGGGTGGCCAAACCGAAGTCACTGACCACTCGAGCTCCGGCCGCTCCCAGGCGCCCAGCACGGCGACGCCGACGCATACACCCCCGGCTGTCCGCTCTGTTTACCGGCTTGGTCGACAACTCCGGGGTGGTATCTCCTCGCAAGCCAGGACTGGGTCATCCCGCCCGAGGCTCAGCGCGTCATGACGAGCCGCGCTGGAGCCACTACCGCGACAACAGCAAACTGCCACGTCGTGATGATGAGCCAACCGCGCGTCGCATTGAAGCTGACGCGGCTCAGCGCTGATTGAACGCCCGGCTTAACTCGAGCCGCCGTTCGGGTCAACCTGAAGAGGTGTTTCCAGGCTTCGAGGTTCGGCGCGTAGCAGTAGAGACAGGGTCGAACTGCGAGTCCGCGTGGGTGGGGACGGTCCCGCGGTCGTGCTGCTTCATGGACACCCACGGACCCACACGACGTGGTACGAGGTGGCGCCTCGGCTTGCGGCGCGGGGTACTCGGTGGTCTGCCCCGACTTGCGCGGCTATGGCCAGTCCTCGAAGCCAGTCCCCGACCCGGACCATGGCACCTACTGCGACCGCACGATGGCGACCGGCATCGCGGCGGTGGCCACCGGCCTAGGACACGACCGGTTCGCCGTTGTCGGACACGACCGGGGTAGTTACGTCGCCTACCGCGCAGCGCTGGACCATCCCAAGCGAGTCAGCAGTCCAGCCGTGCTGGACAGCGTGCCCATCCTGGAGGCGTTACAGCGAGCCGGAGCCACCTTCGCCGAATCGTGGTGGGCACTGGTTCTTCTTCGGCGCCTCACCTCACGCCGAGCGGGTCGTCAACCAGACCCGCTCGCCTGGTACCGCCCCGACGCCGACACCATGGGATCAGAGAACTACGCCGACATGGTGGCCGCCGTAACCAACCCGGCCACGGTCGGGGCAATGATCGAGGGCTACCGTGCCGGGCTGCACGTCGACCGCCGCCACGATGAAGAAGCCCGCGCCGCAGGCAGACAGATCCGGTGCCCAACACTCGTGGCCTGGTCTCGGTACGACGACATGGGAGACCTGTACGGCGATCCGGTGGAGGTATGGCAGCCTTGGTGCCGCATCCCACTGAACTCAGCCGTCATCGAGTCGGGTCACCACATGGCCGAGGAAGCCCCCGACCAACTCGCGGATGTGCTCCTCGCTCCCCTACTAGTCTTCTTCGGTCACAGGTCCA
The DNA here is from genome assembly GCF_009602535.1 of Ornithinicoccus halotolerans. GTDB lineage: Bacteria > Actinomycetota > Actinomycetes > Actinomycetales > Dermatophilaceae > Ornithinicoccus > Ornithinicoccus halotolerans. The sequence goes on from NZ_WIQI01000012.1 coordinate 22,315, forward strand.
TGAGATAGGTCCACCAGCTTACGGAGGCACTCTTCGCGCAGCGGCTCAGGGAATCCTTCGGCCAGGCGGTAATAGACCATCCTTCCTTGCTTGCGCCGGGTGACAAGTCCAGCGGTGCGCAGGATCCGCAGCCCGTATCCGACGGCGTCCTCACCGGTGTCAAGAGCCAGGGCCAAGTCGCCGACGCACAGCTCCTCCACCACATCGAGGGCGTACAGCAGCCGGGCGCGGGTGGGATCGGCCATGAGGGACAGGACAGCGCTGACGTCGGCGGCTTGGGCGACCGTGGGCACCCGTTCCCGGGCACGAGCCACCCGTGCGGGGTCGACCGGGTGGGGCCGGGGTGCCGCCGATGGTGACACTGTCGCTCCTCGCTCTCAATGCCCGCACGGCCGTGCGGGTATACGCTCGTGTGTCCGAGGGCTAGGGCCTCACCTTCAGGGTACGGCCCCAGCCACCGTCTGACCGGAAGGAGAAGGAATCGTGCAGATCAGCCAGATGCTGGAGACCTACCCCAAGGACCTGGGCCACATCGACCGCACCAAGCTGGTCGAGTGCATCGAGGCGTGCTTTGAGTGCGCGCAGACCTGCACCGCGTGCGCGGACGCGTGTCTGAGCGAGGACTCGGTGGCCGAACTCACCAAGTGCATCCGCTCCAACCTCGACTGCGCCGACATCTGCGAGACGACCGGGCGTGCGCTGTCCCGCCACACCGGCTACGACGCCAACATCACGCGGGCCTTTCTCGAGGCGTGCGCCGCCGCGTGCAAGGCCTGCGGTGACAACTGCGCCGAACACGCCCAGATGCACGATCACTGCCGGGTGTGCGCCGAGGCCTGCCGGCGGTGCGAGCAAGCCTGCCGCGACCTAATCACCTCCCTGGGCTGAACAGCCCCTCGGGCAGACTCGGCAGGTGCAGGACCGTCAGCTCGAGGCCCGCTGCCCGGAGTGACCCCTCCGGTGAAGGCGTGATGAAGGCCATGTCCACACTGCAGCGCTGAGGAGAGTGGACCGGTCATCACCTGCGCGAGTCCGTCCTGATCACGACCGCAAGCCGCTTCTACGAGACCGGGGCGGCGGCAGCTCGTTGCCGCGTAGTCAGCCAGAGATCACAGAACGGAGGCTCTTCGATGTCGACGTCGGGAACCGAGAACGCACATCAGCATGGCGATCACTCCTCTCACGGTTCCGTGCCGATGTATCTGCGGTTCGCCGCCATGATCCTGACTGGCATGGCCGTCATGTATGCGGTCATGTTCGTCGGCTCCTGGGAATGGAGCCACGTGCGTTGGAGCCAGAGCCGATTGTTCATGGCGCTCACCATGGGCGGAGCCATGGGCCTGGTCATGCTCGGGTGGATGCTGAACATGTACCGGAACATGAAGGCGAACCTGGCCGTCGTCGTAGCGAGCCTGCTGCTGCTCGGTGGTGGCGCCTACCTCGACCGCAGCCAGACAACCGTCGACGACGACGGGTTCATGAGCGCGATGATTCCCCACCACTCCCTGGCCATCACCCGTAGCGAGCGTGCCCAGATCCAGGACGTCCGGGTGTGCGAGCTCGCGGTTGCGATCAGCGAGGCCCAACGCCGGGAGATCTCCGAAATGGAATGGCTGATCCAGGACATCCAGAGCCACGGTATTGCGGCGACGCCCCAGGAGGCCCGGTCTCGGCCAGTCCCAGACTTCCAGGAGCCTGCAGAACGCCAGTGCCCGACCGGCTGATATCGAGGCCTGCAGTACGGCGAGGGTCCAAGCGCGGCTAGCCCCAGCGGGCAGCATCCTGCCCCGTGCAGCATCGGGTGGAGCAAGAGTCCTGGGAGTCCGGTCTCCCGAGGGGGGAGAGCAGCCGCAACACGTCGTCGCAGCGGCATGACAGCGCGTTGATGCCGGCGCAAGTTGCCCGCCGAGTCCCTCCTCCGAGGGCGGGTGGCCGGGTGACCAGCGTGATTGACTGTGGTGATGACCGGGGTTGAGGCAGTCCGGGAAGATCAGCCTCGCGATGGCGTGACCGAGGCGATGTTCACAGCGTCACGGGATGGGCACCAGATCCCAGCTATGGCGTGGCTACCCACCCAGCAGCAGGAGATGCCCGTGGTCTTGCTCGGCCACGGCGGCAGCGGTCACAAGGCCATCGACTTGCATCGACGCCTCGCGCTCCAACTGGCAACCGGAATGGGTGTGGCCTGCCTGGCCATCGACGGGCCGTATCACGGAGACCGCGCCGTCCCTGGTGACGATCCACTGGATTATCAGAAGCGAGTAGTCGCAGAGGGGCCCGTTGCCGTTCATACCCGGATGTGCCAGGAATGGCTCACCGTGCTGGAGGCCGCATCCAAGGCCTGGGGCCTTGATGGAACCGCCGTTGGGTACTTCGGACTCTCGATGGGCGCACGGTACGGCATCCCGGTGTGTGCCGCTCTGGGTGCCCGGCTACGGACAGCGGTACTCGGCAAGTTCGGTCTAGCGACCGACGATCCGATGATGGCGGCCATGGCCGTGGACGAGCTCGTTCGGCGATTCGCCGCTCAGATAACCGCACCATTGCTGCACCACGTGCAGTGGAACGATGAGATCTTCCCGCTGCACGGGCAGCTCGAACTCTTCGACACGTTCACCTCCCCCGAGAAATCCATGAGAGCTCGTCCAGGGCCTCACCATCAGACCCGCGCCGACGACGTGACCGCATGGAGCGAACACCTGTCCCGGCTCCTGACGCCTCGGTCCTGACACGCGAGCTGGTCGCCGTTCACTTGTCTGGGCAGTAGCAAACAGAGCCTGTCTCCATACGCGAACTGACCATCCGGCCCCCGAGTACCTCAGAAGGGAACGCCGGAGGGCCGGCAGCTCGAGTGCTTCGCCGGAGGTCGGGTCGACCAGGGAACCTGAGCGTGGCCCCACGAAGCTCGCCCCCGCCCTCCCAGAAACGGTGGTAGGCGTCGTCGGGCGTGGTGGTGTGCTGCAGCAGGACCACAATCAGCCGTCACAAGTGGTGGATCTCCGGACGAGGCTTACCCTCCTCGATCACCGCATCAGCTTCCCGCCTGGTCTGGCCGCACCGGGTCGGGCAGAACCGTAGCCGCGCGTAACGGCGAAAGGTCGGCGGACTGAAAGGCGGCAGCCTCGGCCACGGCTGGGGATGCTCCGTCACCAATCGGCCGCAGAGACATCCGACGCCGGCCATCTAAGTCACTCTCGCATCCTGGCACTACCGGCGATCGGCCCACCGGGACCCTGCCAAGGAGTCAGCCCCATGGTCCGCCCTGGAAGGCAGGAGGGCGCCGCGAGGCGTGACCGTTAGCGCTGTGGCCGTCACCGCAGCCGGCGCTCCCCTCGCCAATCACGGCGCGTGCGGGGAACCGGCGAAGACGCTGAGTCGTCACCAGGGCAGGCGTACCGATCCGTCCTTGCTGGCGAGGAGGGGCGAAGCCGGCGCGTCCTCGACCGCCAGAACGCCGGCCACGCTCGCGCCATCCCCGTAGTTTGCGACCGACTTGGGGTTGATGGGCCGTTTCCGGCTCATCAGCAGCGCGTCCAGGTCGATGGGCTGCTCCAGAGACCATGTCGCACTTTCGGGTGGTGGGTCAGTCACCAGATCACCGGGCTTGATGAGCAAGTCGCCGCTGGCCCAGAAGCTGCGCCCGGACCCATCGTTGACAAATCTCGGTGAGTGGGCGTCGATCAGCTGTTGTACATAGCGGATGTCCATCACAGGGGCGCCGTCGTCCTTGGACGGGTCCGGCATTGTCTCTTCGCCCTCCTCCCACACAGGTTCCTCGCCGCGCTCCTCGGCGTCGGTGTCCTCGTCTTGGTCCTCCCTGCCGTCGTCGTCCCCGTCGTCGTCCCCGTTGTCGTCTCCGGAGGGGTCGGGCTTGGGCTCCTCATCCTGGCTCGCTGGCTCATCTGTCGTGTCCTCGCCGCGTTCCTCGGCGTCAGTGTCCTTGACTCTGCCTCCGCCCCCGTCGTCCGCGTCGTAGAAGTAGGCAAACATGGCATCGCTGGCCATCGCCTCCGCGTCGATGGAGGCCAGGACCGCCAGAGCCATCCAGGTGTTCGTCTCCCCAGCAGTACCCTGCGTCGCTTCGAGCCCACCACGGAGGACACTCTGGAGGGCACCGACGCCAGTGCCGATGCCTCGGGCGGCCGCGCGAATGGCCTGCTCGCCCAGATCCGGGTCCATGCCCACCAGAGTGGGATCGTTGGAGCGGCCACTGCCCTGTCTGAAGGGCGGACCTTCGTCGCCGGGGCGGCCGATGATTGCCTCGATCGCCGCGAAACCAGACATCAGCGTGGACTCGCCAACGAAGCCGATGGAGTGATCCCGGACGTCGAGAAGCGGGGCTCCACCGGCTCCAGCGCCCAGCCCTTTGTCGAAACCCAGTGACGACACGGTCTCGACCAGCCTGTCGTACCCGGATCGACGGCTCTCGATGGTCGCCGTGAGTGCAGTGAGGATCGGCCCCTCCAGTCCCGCCGTAGAGCCGACCTCCCGCAGGTACTCAGAGAGCGAGTGCGTGAGCTCTTGACGACGAGTGTCTGAACTCAGTGCGAACGAGGCCAGGGCGGCCCCCACCGAGCGTGCGTGTGCACCTGCCGCCTTGTCGACGCTGAGAGCTTGATCCACCACTCGGGGCTGCCAGTCAGGAGTGTTCACCGCGCGGTCGTGGAGCTCCTGCAGCCGGGTCCAAGCGCGATGGCGGTCATACAAGATGACCGTGGTCAGCCGTGCGACCGGCGTCGGCCCGGCGTTCTCCGTGGCCGCTGCCGGCGATCGGGGCACGATCCGGTCACGGATGGTCGTCCACGGTGGACGGGGTCTCAACCTGTCCAGGCCTTCGAGCAATGGACGACGCACCTCGGGCACGGCTCCCCCTCATGAGGATGTGATCGCTTGCGTCCGCGCGACGCATGCCGCGCTCACATTAGGGGCACATACGTCCGCCGAGCCATAGCGCGGGCAGGCCAATCACGGCGCCTCGTGACCGCGGTGGCGACGTGGGGAGCTGGTTCTCGACTGACGACACCCGGCCAGGCGCGCCGCAGTTCCGGCTCTGGCGCACCGGCGGCCCGGCGCAGCGCGGGTGCGCCAGCGTCGATGGCTCCGGCACGAGGGCCCTGTTACTGCCGTTCCGGCGAAGTCACTCGCCTGGTCGGGCGATGCCGTTCTCGTACGCGAACACCACTGCCTGAACACGGTCCCGGAGATCCAGCTTCTGGAGCAGCCTCGCCACGTGACTCTTCACAGTGCTCTCCGCCACGTACAGTTCGGCGGCGATCTCCGTGTTGGTGCGGCCCGCCGCAAGGAGGCGGAGTACATCCAGCTCGCGCTTGCTGACGGTCGCGAGCGCAGCAGGGCTTTCGGCTGGGTTGGGGCGGGTGACGTATGCCTCGATCAGGCGTCGGGTGATGCCGGGTGACAGCATCGCGGCGCCGGTCATCGCCATCCGCACCGCCTCAATGAGATCTTCGGGCGAGGTGTCCTTGAGAAGAAAGCCGGCCGCGCCGGCGCGGAGCGCGTCGTAGACGTACTCGTCGGCGTCGAAGGTGGTGAGGACAACCACCACGGGTGGGTTGGGCAGCTGCAGCAGCTGCCGGGTGGCGACGAGCCCATCGCAGACGGGCATCCGGACGTCCATGAGCACCAGATCGGGGCGCTGCTCATGGGCGAGCCGGACGGCGACCAGACCATCGCCAGCTTCGGCCACGATCTCAAGGTCGGGCTGCTTCTCAAGGATCGAGCGGAACCCTGCTCGCACAAGCTGCTGGTCGTCCACGAGGAGAATGCGAATGGTCATCGGTACTCCTCCCATGGGATGTCGGCGCGCACGGTGAAGCCGCGACGGTCGGGGCCGGCGTCCAGGTCGCCGTTGTACATCGCGACCCGCTCACGCATCCCCACCAGTCCATTGCCCCCGGACGTATGACGGGACGGCGCGCGGTGACCGGGACCGTCGTCGGAGATGTGCACGCTGAGGGCTGGACTGTCGCGTACCTCGACCGTTACCCGCGTCGGGCCGGCGTGGCGGAGTGTGTTGGTGAGGGCCTCCTGGACGATGCGGTAGACCGTCAGTTCCCGCCCCGGGTCCGGCGCGCGTCCTGACTTGTGCAGGTCGGGCAGGTCCAGCTCAACCTTCAGCCCAGCCTCGGTCATCACCGCGACCAGTGCGGGTAGGTCGGCGAGTCCCGGCGTCGGTGCGACGCCGGCTGCCCCGTCGCCCTCACGCAGCAGGCTCACGGTGCGCCGCATCTCGTTGAGTACCTGCCGTCCGGTGCGCTCCACCGTCAGCAACGACTGCCGTGCGGCCTCGGCCTCGGGCGCGAGGTCCAGCCGCGCCGACCCTGCTTGCACCACCATGACGCTGACGCCGTGTGCGACGACGTCGTGCATCTCCCGGGCGATCCGTGCGCGCTCGGCGAAGAGCGCCGACTGTCGGTTCTCCTCCTCGGCCGCGGCCAGGCCGGCCAGCGCTGCGTTGAGCGCGGCACGCTGCTCGTGGAGCCGGCTGATCGTCCAGCCCGCCAACCAGGGTGTGAGCAGCATGGCGAGCTGGAACGCCAGGCTCCACACGTCCTGCGCCGCTGGCACGTGGACCCAGAACGTTGCCGCCCACGCCAGGGGTCCGATCCAGCCCAGGCGCGCCGTGGACGGAGCGGACCAGCGACCCACCGTGTAGGCGAGAACGACGAGAGCGCTGAAACAGCCGAAGAACGGCAAGGCATGGGGCAGGGCCAGGTTCGCCAGGACGTGACCGGCGAAGACTGCGGCGGGGACGGTCACCGGCCAGCGCCGCCGGAGAGCGACGGCCAGAGTGGTCACACCAACGAAAACCACATCGAAGGGATAGGGACCTACCATGTCCGCGGGCTGTCCGATGGACCCGGCACGGTGGGCATCGAGGAGCTCCACTTGCGCCACGACAGTGAGGAAAACCGCGAGAGCGAAATCCTCGACCATCGCGCGTCGCCCGCTCGTCATGAGGCTCACGGTAACCGCTGGACACGGCCGTATACGTCGTTACGGAGGACATCGTGCATCCTCCTGCAGGAGGAACGACCGACATCGAACGGCGGATGTGCGGTCGTGTTGTCGTGCCTAGCGTCAGCGCCATGACGACTCAAGAATTCTCCCAACAGACCGTCGTACGCCGTGAGCTGCCCACGCTGGCCCTGATCGGTCTGGGCGGCTCCTGGATCGCTTTCGCCCTCGCCGAAACCGTGATCGGGGAGCTGGACGCCCTTCACTCGGCCGCAGAACTGGCTGCCAACGGCGGCCGTGTGACCACCGCCGGGCTGCTGCACATTGTCGCGGCTGTCCTCCTTACCTATGCCTTGATGGGTCTGGTCGGCCAAGGGCGAAGAAATATGCCGGCGCGGGCCGGCGCCCTCCTCTGTGGCGTACTTGCACCGTGCCTTGGCGCGTTCGGCATGCTCCATCTCCTGGCGCTAGAGATGAATGACTCGGGGCTGGAGCGGCTCCAAGGCTTCGGTGCCTGGGGGCTTCCAGTGTTCGTTGCAGCATTCCTCGGGCCGTTCCTGCTGCTTCTCCTGCTCGCCGGCCTGGCCCGGGGCGGTGAGGTCCCTTGGTGGGCCGCCGCGGTGGTGGGCGTCGGTGCTGTGCTCCACTTCTTTTCCGGCAGCGGCGTGGTCGAGGTCGTATCGCATTGGCTGATCGCCGCAGGCATGGTGGCCGGTGCTCTTCGTCTCGCGCACCGTTAGAGACTGCGCGAGGGCTGGCGGGTGGCCGGTGTAATCCAGACCAGTCATCGGCCGCCCGCGCAGGGTCGCGGATCATCGTCCGACGACACTCGCCACCTCCTCACCACACCGAGCATGGCCTGGGAGGTCCGGCCGGGACTTCCTGCGCCGCTTGCTGGGCCGCTTACGGCACCACCCCGCACAGACGCGCGGTCATCGAAGTCATCTCAGGATCCGCTGCCGACTTCGCCAGGCTTAGCGACGGCGCGGCCCAACGACTGGACAAGCCCGAGTTGAGCGAGCATGCCGCCCTCCATGTGCACGATGGGGCACGCCTGCCTGCCACCGGAGCGTCCGTGCGCCCACCGACGCGGACGCCGACACGTGCGGAACGATGTCTGTGACGCAGCGCAAAGGTGCAACGGGCCGGTGTCCCGGCGGTGGGGGGTGCGTGCACGTGGTGCGGCGGGCCGGTCGGAGCAGCTGTCATGACCGCTGTCCCGATGACCTCAGCTGCTGCATCCGATGACCTGGACCTACAGGTAGGGGCCATGGGAGGCCCCTACCCCCTCGTCCCGTAGAGGTCGGTGTCCCACGGTTAGGGAGCGGACCCCACACCGCGGCATCGAGACCGGCCGCTGCGAGCAGGCGGTGGCTGTTCTTGGGCTCACGCTCGCTGCCGGATGCGATCGGCCTCACGGCTGGTCGGCATGCTCGCCGGCGACGCGGTGCGGGGCCAGGTCCAGGCGGAGCGAAGGATGAATGCCAGGAGCAGCACTTCGAGTCCGATGGACAGGCCGTAGAAGAAGGCCCAGTCCCAGGACTCCCCTACCGCGTTGAACATCGAGTAGGGGATGTACAGCGATGCCACGACGAGGTTCGTAGCGCGGTTCACACGGGCGGGCAGGGTCGTGGAGAGCATCACCATCAGGGCCGGGATCGCCACGGACGCGAGCCCAACGGTCAAGAACAGCGGGCTGATGTCGAACTCCCAGACGACGCCAGCCTGGATGTCGTCGACGACGCCGGGCTTGTACAGGTGGAAGTAGTCGACGTAGATGTAGAGGAACATGAAGCTGGTCCAGGCGGCCGCGAGCTTGGCTTGCACCGGTATGCGCAGGCTCTCCAGCGGGGTGGTGGGTTGACGGTTTCTCATCATGGGCTCCGTTGTCGTGGTGAGGATCGGTAGGTTCACGATCGTTGAGTGCAGCGGTGGCTACATCGGCCCGCGGGCCGGAGTTCGGCTGGCCGATGGCACGGTCGCTGTCTCGTCCTTTTGGTTGATACGCGGCTGCCGCGGCGTCCCTACGCTGGACAGATGCTGATGAAGGCGCTCCGCTCGTTGTGGGCTGAGCCTCGACCCCCGGACCCGCCAGGACGGGGGTGGCGGGACTGGGCGCTCGTCGCGATGCTCCTGGCGTGGTCGGTGGCCGAGGCGGTACTCCGCGAGGACCTGGCGTCGCGCCCGCTGGTGCTCCTCGTCGTGCTTGTTGTCCTTGCCCCCCTGCTGTGGCGACGAAGCCACCCTCTGGGGGCGGTCGCGGTCTCCTTCGGCACGCTCACCGCCGTCGATGTCGCCAGGATCTTGCTAGGGGAAGAGGCCGGTCTGCTGTTCAGCATCTCGGCGGTGAGCGTCCTGGCCTATGCGCTGTTCCGGTGGGGAGCCGGCCGTGAGGCCGCGGTCGGGCTCGGGGTCATCCTGGTCTGGCTGGTCATCACTCACGTCGCCGACCCGGAGGGCGCGGCAGAGATGGTGGCCGCGTATGGGTTCTTCCTGTTCGCCGCAGCCCTGGGCGCTGCGGTCCGCTACCACGCGAAGACGCGCACCCGGGAGATCGACGAGGCGAAGGCCCGGGAGCGCGAGCAGCTGGCGCGTGACCTCCACGACACAGTCGCTCACCACGTCTCCGGCATCGCCATCCAGGCCCAGGCCGGACGTGCCGTCGCAGCCTCCCACCCCGAGCGTGCCACCGAGGTCCTTGCTGTCATCGAGGACGCGGCCTCGCGAACGCTGACCGAACTGCGCACCATGGTCGGTGTCCTGCGCGCCACCGAGGAGGCGGACTTCGCGCCACGCCCGGGCGTGGCTGACCTCGAGCGGCTCGCCGGCGACGCCGAGGGAGGGCCGCAGGTCCACGTGGACCTCTTAGGTGAGTTCGACGACCTCAGCCCCGCGCTCGACGCCGCGCTCTACCGTTTGGCCCAGGAGTCGGTCACCAACGCCCGACGGCACGCGCGCTACGCGACCCGGGTCACGGTGCGCGTCGTGGGGAACCCCGAGCGGGTGCAGTTGACGGTCGAGGACGATGGGGTCCCCAGCACACCCGTCGGCAACGCGTCTGGCTATGGCCTGATCGGTATGCGGGAGCGGGCCACCCTGCTGGGCGGCACATTCCACGCCGGCCCCACCGCCGGCCGCGGCTGGCGCGTCGAGGCGATGCTGCCCCGCGCCGGTACCGCGCTATGAGCATCCGAGTGCTCATCGCCGATGACCAGAACATCGTGCGCACCGGCCTGACGATGCTCCTGGACGCCCAACCCGACATCGAGGTCGTCGCCGCGGCCGCCGACGGACGCCAGGCCGTGAGCCTGGCTCGCCAGCTACGTCCTGATGTCGGCCTGTTGGATATCCGCATGCCGCTGATGGACGGCATCGAAGCCACCCGCCAGCTCGCCGGACCCGACGTCACCGACCCCCTACCAATCGTGGTGATCACCACGTTCGACCTCGACGAGTACGTCTACGAAGCGTTGCAAGCCGGGGCCCGGGGCTTCCTGCTCAAGGACGCCGGACCAGCACTCCTGACCCAGGCAATCCACGCGGCTGCCGATGGAGACGCCCTCATCGCCCCCAACGTCACCGTCCGCCTACTTGAAGCCTTCGCCGCCTCGCAGAGTGCACGACCCACGCAGCCGATAGAACCGCTCACCGCCCGTGAGGAGGAAGTGCTCGTCACAGTCGCGCAAGGCCGAACCAACAGCGAGATTGCCGCCGAGCTCCACATCAGTCCGAGCACCGTCAAGACCCACCTGGCCAGCCTGATGCGCAAACTCGGCGCGCGCAACCGGGTCGAAGTCGCTATCTGGGCTCACGAGACGGGGCGCACCTGAGCTCCGAGCGCCACTGCTCACACCGCATCACCGGTAACAGACCAGAAAGCCGGGAGGCGAAAGTCGCGCCCACCCAAGCCAGTCCGACAGCCGAGCGAACGGCCGCGCTGTGGAAGCCAACCAGCGTCAGCACAAGAGTCGCTGAGACACACGATGCACTGTAGCGAGCCTCACCAAGGCACAGGCGACGAGCCAAGCGGTCCTCGCCGCGGCAAAGTCGGACGCGCGCGTCCTCGGGGCGGCATGACCGGATGGCCGCAAAACGCATGCTCGGTGTAGCAGCTTGGCGCGTCAGCGTGGATCCCTGCCCTTCCTGTCCGCCGTCAAGCGGTCGGCCCGGACAGCCCGAAGGGTACGCCGCCGGGCGCACGAACCAGCGCGATGCGCACGCCGGGCATCACGTCGTGCGGTTCCCCGACCGGCTCCGCGCCAGCAGCGAGCGCGGCTTGGTACGCCTCGTCGGTGTCCTTCACGTGCACCGTGGGCATCGAGCCGGGCACTTCGCCCGATGCGGTCTGCCGGATGCCACCACCGCCTTGCTCGGAGTAGGCGAACAGGTGATATTCACCCGCGGGGCTCGGGAAGGCCGGCTGGAAAACCCAGCCGAACACGTCGGCACACCAGCTACGAGTGGCTTGCGGGTCGTTGCTGGACAGTTCGGTGTGGGTGATCCAGCCGTGCAGGCCGGGCGTGTACTCGTGTGTGCGCTCGTCGGTCATCGGATGCCTCTCTCTGCGTACTTGTGAAGGGCTCGACACTAGGACCGACGCCAGACCACAGATTCATCGGCGCCTCCGCTGATCGCGGCAAGAGCGGATGAGCGTGCGCGGGTCGGAGCCCCGTGGCGATGACCCGTCCCGGTCGTTTGGAGAGGGATCCCGGGCCAACGGTCCAGACTGACCCCATGAACGGTCTGATGGAGCCCAAGGCTGTCCTTCGTCACTATCTGCGGGGCGGGCGAGAGGCGCTGCTGTGGAAGGTGGAGAGCCTCGGCGAGCGCGACCTGCGTATGCCGCGAACAGCCACCGGCACGAACCTCATTGGGATCGTCAAGCACATGACCAACACCGAGATCTGGTACTTCGGCGACACCTTTGGCCGCGAATGGCCGACTCCCGATGAGCGGATCACGGGTGAGGATGAGGCCGACCCTCAGGTCGACTTGTACGCCACCGAAGACGAGACCTGCGACGGCATCATCGACCTCTACCGGCGAGTGTGGGCCTTCGCTGACGCGACCATCGAGGAGCTTCCGCTGGACGCGCTCGGGCGGGTGCCGTGGTGGCGGGACACCACTCCGGTCACCTTGCATGAGCTCATGGTGCACGTGATCGTCGACCTGTCCCGACACGTCGGACACGCAGACGTCCTCCGCGAGCAGATCGACGGCCAAGCTGGCCTCCACGCCAAGTTCTTCAACCTCCCAGAACATCAGGACTGGCCGGCCTACGTCGCCAAGCTGACTGCCCTTGCTGAACGCTTCTGAGCGCCAACCGGCAGTTCAACGCATTTCACCGTCAGCGGCAGAGGCGCACGCTTGCGCTCCCGTCAGGGGGAGGTGCGCGCGAAGCGGCGCAGGGATGCGGGTCTCTCCGCGTTCGATGGCGGCTAGTTCTTGGTCAGATCCTGGGCGAGCATCACGAGGATGCCGCTCGGGCCGCGGATGTAGGTGAGCTTGTAGATGTCGGCGTAGGTCGCCACTCCGCGCAGCGGGCGGCAGCCGTGCCTTGCTGCGATCTGGAGGGCCTCGTCGATGTCGTCAACCGAGAAGGCGATTCGGTGCATGCCGATCTCGTTGGGCCGAGTGGGCTCGGTGTCGACTGCGTCGGGATGGATGTACTCGAAGAGCTCAAGGCGCCCGTTGCCGCCTGGTGTCTGCAGCATGGCGATCTTTGCGTGGTTACGGTCGAGGCCGACGGCGGTGTCGGTCCACTCTCCGCTGACCGTGTCACGGCCGATGACGGTCAGCCCCAAGCCGGTGAAGAAGGCAATCGTCGCTTCAAGGTCGCGGACGGCGATACCGACGTTCTCCAATTCGATGGGCATGCACTGCAGGCTACTGAGTCGCGACGATCTGCTTCGGCCAACACTTCACCCAGGCCCGGCAGGCCACGGGAAGGCTCCCAGTCGAGCGTCTGTACGCCCCTCGAGGGTTCGTGGGATCGAGCGGCAAAGGTGCGCCCCAGGGTCGTGCTCGATCCTTGACACGCCCGACGCGGCCTCAAGCACGAGGGGATCGCGGCATGAGCGGACGCGCCGAAGGCCAGCGTCCTCCGCGCGGCAGATCGGGATGTCCTGGCTGGTCATTGGTGGCCAGCCACTCGGGGAGCAAGCGTGCCACCCTTCGACTTAGCCTACCGCCAGCCCCAACACGACGGTATTGATGCTCGGTGGATCACCGGCGTGACCCATTGGTACTCCCGACGTGCCCCACTGAACGTGCGCGGTCTACGGTCGGGTCATGGCGAAGGGCTACTGGATCGGACGGGTCAACGTCACCGACGACGCGGGATACCGCAGGTATGTGGAGGCGAACGCGGTGGCGTTCGCGCGGTATGGGGCGCGCTTCCTCGTGCGTGGCGGGACGTTCGAGTGCGTCGAGGGGGAATCGCGCGGCCGAAACGTGGTCATCGAGTTCCCTGACTACGCCACCGCGCTGGCGTGCTACCGCTCCCCGGAGTATGCCGAGGCGATGGCACTCAGGCGCGAGGCTGCGGACGCCGACATCGTCGTGGTGGAGGGGTACGACGGGCCGCAGCCGCGAGAGTAGGCAGTCCGGCCGCGCCGCACTTCAGGCGCTGTGCACCGCCAAAGTCACGTCAGCCGCAAAGAGATCAGCGTGAGGACACAGATCTAGACGTCGCCCACACACTTCTTACCGCCTCAACCCCTGGCGGAAGTGAAGCGCGAGCCTCAGGCCCGACGCCAGTCGAGTCGCCCACCTTCCGACTGCGCTACGCGGGAGTAGCGTGCTACCACGCCCCGTGCGGCATGAGCGCGATCTGCCCGGCTGCCCGAGGTGAGGCATTAGCCTCGCTTTAGCTCTTCACGGGGAGCGCTGAGCGTCGATGTCTCGAGGCTTACCACGCGCGCGTACTACCTCTCTGCAGAGGTGCCGTCCCCGTCCGGCGCAGGCGCCCTCTCGCCCTCGCGCGAATGGTCGACGTCGGCGATGGCCTCCTCCGGGCGCGGCGGGACGGTCTGGTCCTCCTCGAGGACCTCGAGCTCACGGTCGGGCTGAACGCTCATGGCTGCCTCCTGTGCCGAGTTTAAGGGATCCCCGAACGGCCATGGGATCCTTGGATGGCCCGAGCCCGCGCCGATCCCAGGTCGGGTACTCAGGGCCTTGTCTCATACCTGATCAGGAGCACGCCGTCGGGAAGCGTCCGGGTCTCCACCAGGTTCAGGTTGACCCAGTGGTCCAGCGCCGTGAAGAACGACGTGCCGCCCCCACCAGGACCGGGCGAGTGACGATCGCGTACTCGTCGATCAGCCCCGCCCGCAGGGCCGCCGCGGCGAGGGTGGCGCCGCCGACGTCCTTGGCACCGCCGTCCTCAGTCGTGAGCCGAGTGGTCCCGGCGACCGCGGCGCCGGTGACCAGGCGGGCGTTCCAGTCGACCGCGCTGCTCCTTGAGGAAAACACCACCTTCCGCATGTTCAGCCAGCGGCGGGCGAACTCGATCTGCGCCGGCGTGGCGACAGGCTGCTTGGTCGGCGCTCGGCGTAGTGGAACTCATCGTCTCCTACAGTCTGCGCCCGTACAGCGTCAGGCCCGCCGCATCCACCCGGACGGAGAACCACTTGGACAGCTAGCACCTCGGCACGCTCTAGCCGAGGTCGTCGCCCGGCGCGGCGATGTAGCCGTCCAGGCTCAGGTTCATGCCGAAGGTCAGCTGCCGCACGGCGTCAGCCTCTCGTGAGTCGGTATTCGGCGTACAGGCCAACCCTCCGTGTGGTCTGACGATAGAATCTTCCGCCCCGTGTGGGTAACGTCCGCCACACCGGCACGATCAGCGGCAGTTGAGGATATTCCGGCCACCGAAGCCTCCGCTGGTGAGCGTGCATTGCCCACGGTCGGCAGCTCAGCTCTCGACTGCGACGAGATCAACCCAAACCGACTCGAGCCCTGTGGAGTCGACCTCCGTGACAGAGACGATCACACGAGTGCGCGCGCCAGGCGTGGGGATTAGGAGCATCCCGTCCGCATCGCCGAGCCCGACGGAGGCTTGACCTGTCGAGATGACCGTGTCGCACAGGACGTGCCTAGTCGTCGCTTCTTCGTCTACGAGGGAACGCACGTGGAATGAGGCCGTAGCCCATTCCCAGTCGCCTTCGAACTTGTCGCTATCGATGTCTTGGGCATGCCGAACCTTCAGCGCGATCACGTCGTGTCCCACAGCCACTACGCCTCTACCGAAGTCCGTGGGTACCTCTGTATGCAGGTCGCCTAGCACAGCGACGCCCCAATGCCAGGGGCGCCTAGTTGTCAACTCCGCCAGCGGTTGCATGGCGGCGATCCTATGGCGAGCCGGACGTTGAAATCACTGGTCGCGGCAGATCCGTGCGCTGAGCCAGGCACACGCGATGATGGCTGTGTGAAAACCATCTACCCAGATGACGAACCTCCCGACCCAGACGCAGTACCGCGAAGCGAATCGGGGCATGGCGGTCCTCGCCGACTCTCTGGCCTGGCTGCCACACGGGGGTAGGTGTACGTGGCGTGGGTGAGGGGTACGTGGCGTGGGCAGAAGTTACGGACCTGCCATTGGCGCAACAGTTCGCTCTCGCCCGGAGACCTTGGGACGTCTGCGCGCATCCATGAAGCGTGTCAGCGACGCACCCCTGGGCACATGACCGTGCTCGACCAAGGAGTGCGGTGGCGTCCCTCCGCGCGCACAGCGTGATGAAAGTTCTTTGCGAAGTAGTCGGGAGCCGCCGCCACGACCAGGTCCGCACTCCATCGAACGGTCTAACTCGTAATCGGCTGGACTCCCGTATCGACCGGCTCGCTTCACGACACGTGACGCGCTCGGTCGGTGGCAGACCGGTGCCGTTCCATCGTGCCCACCCCATGCTTGTGCAGTGCCCATCCGCCAACGATGAGAAGCATCCCGAAATGAGGAAGCCGATGTTCCACGACAACGGCGCGCCGAGGTCATCGCGGACGTCGTGCACGCCGAGCATCTGATGTCGAGCAGCCCTTCGGCAACGTTTAAGACGCCCCATCCGACGAGGGCTGCAAGTTGTTTTGAGCGAGCCGGTGTGTGGGGCACTTGCGTCGGCTGCGGTCGGCCGGACCGCGCGTGGGCAGGCGGGCGGCCACGGTGTGCGGTTCGATGGAACTAGGAGTTGTGGATCAGTTCGGCGTCATGAACCGCCGCCACCAGCGGCACGGAGGAATGAGAGTGGTCAGTTACCCCCCCTGGGACATGATGAGCTTGGTCGACGTGCCGGTGCGGTATGACCTGGCGCAGAGCACCTGTCCGCCGCTGCGCGTGGGCGACCTCCTCGAGGCTGACGAGCTGACGTCTATCGCGCTTGGATACGGCCGCTCGCACGGCGGGGCCGAGCTGCGCGCCCTGATCGCCGCCGAGGCGGGTGTCGGCGCGCAAGACGTGTTGGTGACTGTCGGTGCGGTGTCGGCCATGTTCCTGCTGGCGCAGGACCGCTGCGGCCCTGCAGATCATGTGGTGGTCGTCGCCCCCTGCTTTCCTCCGGCGCGTGCGGTGCCCGAGGGTTTGGGCGCGCGGGTCGAGACGGTGCAGCTGCGCTTCGAGGGCGGCTACCGTCTACCGGTGGCTGCCCTCGCCGACGTGCTGACAACGGGCACCCGGTTGGTGTCGCTGGCCTCGCCGCAGAATCCCTCCGGTGTCTCCTTCACGGCACAGGAGTTGGACGAGCTGCTCGCCCTGGTCGCCGACCGTGCCCCGGACGCGGTCGTGCTGGTCGACGAAACCTACCGTGCCAGCACCTACGGCCAGGACTTGCCGGCCCGCTCTGCCGCCGGCCTCTCGGAACGGGTGGTGACCTGTGCGTCGGTGTCCAAGGCCCACGGCGCCCCGGGTCTGCGGATCGGCTGGCTCACGACCAGCGACCCGATGCTGCACCAGCGCTTAAGCAACGCCAAATCGGTCTCCACGAGTAGCTGCTCCACCGTGGATGAGGCCCTTGCTGCCGCGGTGCTCCGCCGGGGCGCCGAGATCCTGGCTCCCCGGGCGCAGCGGCTGGGTGCAGCTCTGGATGAGCTGGCACGCTGGGTGCAGGACCATCCCGTCGGATACGTGCCTCCCGACGCTGGTGCCGTATGTTGCCTGCGGCTGGACCCCGACGTCGTCCCCGACGACGCTGTAGCGGCCTTCTACCGAGCCCTGGCCGAACGCGACGTCCGGGTGGCACCCGGATCCTGGTTCGGCGAGGACGATCGGGTCTTCAGAGTGGGCTTCGGGCACCTGGCGCCGGCCGATTTCACCGAGGCACTGTCCCGGGTCAGTGACGCGCTGACAGCCCACAGCCGTAGCTCGACGGACGCTGGTTCCCCAGGCTGAGGCTTGCATGGGTCGAACGCTGGCAGTCTACGGGCGAGTACCTCTACAGCGACTGCTACTCCTTGCGGTCGTCTGCCGGCGTAGCAGCCAAACCAGCGGCCACGGGCCATCCCACTTGAGGCGGACAACGACCCGTCCCCATGGGGACTGCGGCAGATAAGGACGTGCTCGGCCGGGGCGCTGAGAGACTCACGACCACCATGCAGACACCAGTTGGCTCTCGCATCAGCCTGGCCGGCGGCTACGACTTCGAGCCGCCATGGCTGCGTGGCCGCGAGCAGGTCGTCGGCACTGTCTTGAAGTGGATACCCGGTCAGAACGACAGTCCTGCGTGCGTCGTCGAGCTCGAGGAGCCGATCACTGCGACCGGCGACGTACGCGGCAAGCGACAAGTCAGGACCGGGCGCTACCTCGTCCTTAAGCTGCGGTACGCGGGGCAGGATTGGGAGGACCGAGGAACGGTTCACGTCGAGCTGTGCGAGACGGAGCCGGCCGACGCTCCGTGGCCGAATCGCGAGAGCGGTGCCTGGGTCGAGTCCCACGCCACGTATCGAATGCTCTCCTGAACGCGGCAGTTCCGGATGGCAGGCCTAGTCGTTGGGCCCGCGCCCATTCAGGATCGCACTGGCCTCCTTGCCGAGGACGGGATCGTCAGTCCACGACTCGACCACGGCTCGACCGGCCCCCGGGCTCATCCGGTTGCCGATTCGGTTCACCGGGCGCAGGAAGTAGATGCGCGTGTCGCCCAGATCTGTGTTCGCCAGGAGCGCGAGTAGATCCTCGTAGTGCCGTTTGACGGCGCAGTCGCTGAGCGCCGCGGCCAATCGGTCGCGAACCACCGGGCGTTCGGTCCGGAGATAGAGGTCCTTCAGCTCCCTCCACCGATCGCGGGCAGTCCTGTCATCGAGTCCTTGGCCGACTCCTTCAAGGACGCCGTCGGGGTAGTCCCGAGTTAGGTGGTTCAGCAGGATCGGGATGGCAACGGCCCGGGACTCAGGTCGCTTGCGGAGGTCCCACACCGTCGACACGTCGATCCCAGCGCCTGCGAGGTCCTCCACGACCGGCGCTTCCGTGGCCCGCAACTGTCGCACCCGTTCAGCCTCAAGGCGCTCGACCTTGGCGCGGTACTCCAAATCCTCCGCGAGGCGCCGCTCCATCTCAGCCTTCAGTTCCGTGGCAGTGACCGGACCGCGCGATGTCGGCCCCATGCTTGGACTGTAGTCGCGAACGAGGCGTGCGCGCTGTCATCGGCATGTCAGGACGTTGCCGGACGGCGCTCTGCCCTCCACGCCGTGCCTGTGCCCCTACCCCGTTCATCTGCCTTTGAGGTCAATGATGCGCACGAGGTGGCCGTTTCGAGTGCGGTCACGCCCAGTGCGCCACCGGCCAACACCGCAAGGCCTGCCTCCTCCGCTCGGGCACAGGCTGGTTTGCAGCCCATGCACCTGGCCCACGCCTGGCTACAGTGGCGACCAGTCCGAATGGGAGGAGTCAGCGGTGCAGCGTGTGCTGAGCGTGGTGGGAGCCCGGCCGCAGTTCGTCAAACTGGCGCCGGTAGCGGCTGAGGCGGCGCGGCGGGGCGTGGAGCACGTGATCGTGCACACCGGACAGCACTACGACCCAATGCTGTCGGACGTGTTCTTCGCCGATCTCGGCATCCCCGACCCGGACGTGCACCTGGAGGTCGGTAGCGGCGGGCACGGGGAGCAGACCGGGGCGATGCTGGCGCGGATGGACGGCGTGATCACCGACTACGACCCGGACTGGGTACTGGTCTACGGGGACACCAACTCCACGCTGGCGGGGGCGCTGTCGGCAGTGAAGCTGCACCGACGGGTCGCACACCTGGAGGCCGGGCTGCGCTCCTACAACCGGCGGATGCCCGAGGAGCACAACCGGGTGATGACTGACCACGCCGCCGACCTACTGCTGGCCCCGACCGAGGTCGCGATGGCGCACCTGGCCACCGAGGGGCTGGCCGAGCGGTCGGTGCTGGTCGGCGACGTGATGACCGACGTGCTGCTGAAGGTCCGCTCCGAGCTGGCCGACCCAGCCGCGGTGACCGCACGGCTGGGCCTGGTTCCCGGGGAGTACTCGGTCGCCACCATCCACCGCGCGGAGAACACCGACGACCCGCGCCGGCTGGCCGCGGTCGTGGCCGCGCTGCAGCGGGTGGACCACCCGGTGGTGTTGCTGGCCCACCCGCGGCTGCGGGCCCGTGCCGCCCAGCACGGGCTGGACCTGCACGGCGGCTCGTTGACCACGCGGGACCCGTTGGCCTACCCGGACCTGGTCGCGGCCGTCGACGCCGCCCGCGGGGTCGTGACGGACTCCGGCGGCCTGCAGAAGGAGGCCTTCCTGCTGCGGACCCCGTGCACCACGGTGCGCACCGAGACGGAATGGACCGAGACCGTCGAGCTGGGCTGGAACGTGCTGGTCGAGCCCGGGCCCGAACTGGCCGCCGCCGCCTCCCGAGACCAGCCGCCGGCCACCGACGCTGCCCCCTACGGCACCGGCGACGCCGCCGCCCGGACCCTCGACGCGCTGGCCGGCGTCTCCGGCTGACGCCCCTCCCCTGACCGGACGGCGGCCGCTACCGTGGCCCCATCCGGACGACCCACCGGTCCCGGAGGATCACAGGTCACCGACGCAAGGAGGGGCAGTGCCGAGCACCGTCACGGGCGTGGTCGCCCGCAGCAAGGGAGCCGAGGTCGAGCTCGTCGACGTCGTCGTGCCCGACCCAGGGCCCGGTGACGCCGTGGTCCGGGTGCAGGCGTGCGGCGTGTGCCACACCGACCTGCACTACCGCGAGGGCGGGATCAGCGACGACTACCCGTTCCTGCTCGGCCACGAGGCCGCCGGGACCGTCGAGGCGGTCGGCGAGGGCGTGACCGACGTGGCCCCCGGCGACTACGTGGTCCTGAACTGGCGCGCGGTCTGCGGGCAGTGCCGGGCCTGCCAGCGCGGCCAGCCCTGGTACTGCTTCGACACCGCCAACGCCAGCCAGCCGATGACGCTGGCCGACGGCACGCCGCTGAGCCCGGCGCTGGGCATCGGGGCGTTCGCCGAGAAGACACTGGTCGCGGCCGGCCAGTGCACCAAGGTCGACCCCGAGGCCCCCGCCACCGCGGCCGGGCTGCTGGGGTGCGGCGTCATGGCCGGCTTCGGCGCCGCGGTCAACACCGGCGGCGTCACCCGTGGCGACGCGGTCGCGGTGATCGGCTGCGGCGGGGTCGGCTGCGCCGCGGTCGCCGGGTCCTCCCTGGCCGGCGCCACGACGATCATCGGCGTCGACGTGGACGAGCGGAAGCTGGCGCAGGCCCGCCGCTTCGGCGCCACCCACACCATCAACTCCCGGGAGCAGGACCCGGTCGAGGCGATCCGGGAGCTCACCGGAGGCTTCGGCGCCGACGTCGTCGTCGAGGCGGTCGGTCGCCCGGAGACCTACGAGCAGGCGTTCTACGCCCGCGACCTGGCGGGCACCGTGGTGCTGGTCGGGGTGCCGACGCCGGACATGAGGATCGAGCTGCCGCTGCTCGACGTGTTCGGCCGCGGCGGCTCCCTGAAGTCCAGCTGGTACGGGGACTGCCTGCCCTCCCGGGACTTCCCGATGCTCATCGACCTGTACCGGCAGGGCCGCTTCGACCTGGACGGGTTCGTCACCGAGACCATCGGGATGGACCAGGTCGAGCAGGCCTTCGACAAGATGCACCGCGGCGACGTGCTGCGCTCGGTGGTGGTGCTCTGATGGCCGGCGAGCTGCGGATCGACCACGGCACGGCCGCGGGGACGTTCTCCCTGGACGGCGGCAGCTGGGAGGTCGAGAACAACATCTGGGTGCTGGGCGACGACGACCAGTGCGTGGTGATCGACGCCCCGCACGACGCCGCCGCGATCGGCGAGGTGGTCGGCCGGCGGGAGGTGCTGGCGATCCTGTGCACCCACGCCCACGACGACCACGTGCGGGTCGCGCCCGAGCTGCAGGCGGCGACCGACGCCCCTATCCTGCTGCACCCGCAGGAGCGGGTGCTGTGGGACCAGGTGCACGACCGGGCCCCGGACGAGGAGCTGGCCGACGGCCAGGTGCTGACCGTGGCCGGCACCGAGGTACGGGTGCTGCACACCCCCGGGCACTCCCCCGGCGCCTGCTGCTTCCACGTGCCCGCGCTCGACGTCGTCTTCACCGGCGACACCCTGTTCCAGGGCGGGCCCGGCGCGACGGGGCGCTCCTACAGCGACTTCCCCACGATCGTCGCCTCGATCACCGACCGGCTGCTGACGCTGCCCCCGGAGACCGTGGTGCACACCGGCCACGGCGACTCCACGACCATCGGCCAGGAGGCCCCGCACCGGCAGGAGTGGCTGGACCAGGGTCACTGACGGGGACGCGGGGCACCCGCGTCCTGCTCGGCCAGCCGCGCGACCGCCTCGGCCCACGCCTGCACCTGCCGCTCGGCCGACAGCTCGGCCGCGGCCGCGTGGCTGGCGGCCTTGGCGGCCGCTACCTGCTCCGGCGACAGCGCGTCGATGGTGGCGGCGAGCGCCTCGGCGCTGTGGTCCTCGGCGACGAAGCCCAGCCGGTGCCGCTCCACCACCGCCGCCATCTCCGGGCTGGGACCGACGGCAAGGGCGAGCCGGCCCTGCACGAAGTCGAACAGCTTGTTGGGCAGCGCGTACTCGTGGTTGAACGACACCGGCGGCAGCACGTAGACGCCGACATCGTGCTCGTTGAGCACCGAGGGCAGCTGGTCCGGCGGCACCGGGTCGTGGATCCGGACCCGCTGCGAGCCCTCGTAGCGGCCCTGCAGCTCGGTCAGGTACCCCGGGTCGTTGGCCACCAGGTACAGGTCGAGCGTGGCGGCGCGCCGGATGCGGGGCATCGCCGCCAGCACCGTCTCCAGCCGCCCCCGCATGGCGTTGCCGCTGTGCACCAGCCGCAGCGGGTGATGCACCGGCGTCGGCTCCAGGTCCGGCACGTGGTGGGGGGCGTTGATCACCACGCCGGCCTCGATGCCAAACTGCCGCTGGTACTCCTCGGCGATCCGGGGCCCCACCGTGGTGACCGAGTCGGCGCGCGCGACATGGGTGGCCACCAGCCACTCGTAGTAGGGGCCCACGAACCAGCGCCAGCGGCGCAGCTCCTCGTTCTGCCGGGGGTGGTACTCGTGCAGGTCGGCGTGCACGCCGCCGCGCGGGGCCAGCTCGAGCGCCAGCGGCACGGTGTCGGCGTCGTTGGCCAGCACCACGTCGAAGTCGCCCTCGTGCGCCGCCAGCAGCCGCCGGGCGGCCACCGTGACCGGGGCGGTGTCGAAGGCCGCCTGGTAGCGGCGCAGCACCAGCAGCCGCCGGTCCTTGGCCCAGGAGGAGACCCCGTCGGGCAGCCGCAGGTGGGCCGCGACCCCCGCCGGCGCCGGGCCGTAGCCGAGGGTGGTGACCTCGTAGTCGGGGGTGAGCAGCCGCAGCTGCCGCAGCACCCGCGCGTCGCCGGCCAGTGGGGAGTAGGCCATCACCAGCAGCCGCGGGCGGCCGCCCGCCCCGGTCATATCCGGTCTCCCCGGCGGCGCAGCACCCGGTCGTACAGGCCGACCAGGCGCCGCGCCTCCTGCTGCCAGGTCAGCCGGGCTGCCGCCGCGCGCGCGGCGGCGCGGAACGCCTCCGGCCGGGCGAGCACGTCGGCGATGGCCTCGGCCAGCTCGGCGGGCGTGGCGGCGTCGAACACCTCCCCCACCCCGTGCTCGCGCACGACGGCGGCGGTGTCCGGCAGGTCGGCCGCGACCACGGGCAGGCCGGCGTGGATCGACTCGAACAGCTTGTTGGGCAGCGAGTACCGGTAGGACAGGCAGACCGGCCGCACGAACACCACCGCGGCGTCGGCGTCGGCCAGCGTCGCGGGTACCTGCGCGGACGGGACCTTGCCGACCAGGTGGACCCGCTCGGCCAGGCCCAGCTCGGCCGCGCGGGCCTCGAACCGTGCGATGTAGGCGGGGTCGCCGTAGCCGAGCAGTACCAGCTGCACGTCGCCGGGCAGCAGCGTCAGCGCCTCGAGGGTCTCCTCCAGCCCGCGCCCGGTGGTGATGCCTCCGGTGTAGGCGACGACCTTGTGCTGGGCCCCCAGCCCCGCCAGCTCGCGCAGCCGGCCGCCCTCGGGCGGTGGCGGGTGGCCGTCGTAGCGGGGGATGTTGCGCACCAGCACCGGCTCCTCGGCCAGCCGGTAGCGGCGCCGCAACCAGCTGGCGATGGACGGCGAGACGGTGATCACCCCGGCGGCGCGCCGGACACCGACGTGCTCGGTGACCGCCTCGACCAATGGCGCCAGCCAGCGGTCCTGCCGGATGTTGCGGCGCAGCCACAGCTCGTGGGAGTCGTAGACGACGGCCGACCCGGCCAGCCGCTGCAGCAGCAGGGCCGGCGCCAGGGTGTTGGCGTCGTTGGCGTGGACGACGTCGGGTCGCCACCGGCGGGCCTCGGCGACGACGCCCGCCCAGAACCAGCCCAGCCGCGCCGCCTGGTAGAGCCGCATCCAGACGTCTGCGGCGACAGCCCGGACCCGCGCCGGCAGCCCGGAGGTAGCGGCCCCGGCCGGCGGACCCGCGGGGGCCG
>NZ_WIQI01000120.1 GCF_009602535.1 Ornithinicoccus halotolerans
GTCTGGCCCGGGCCCGGGTCCGGCTCGACGAACGGGGGCTCGCCCGGGCTGGGGTCCGGCTCGCCGTGCGCCCTCACCATCGGCCGCGCCGGGCCGGTGTCAGGGGCCGCGCCCCCGGGGTGGCTGCCGGACCCGGAGGCCGGCTCCGGCTCGTCGTGCAGCGCGTCGTCGGGGTCGCGGACGCCGGGCCCGAAGATGGTGTCGCAGATCCGCCGGTAGGCGCGGTCGGGGTCGGGAAGCCAGTCGATCTCGCGCATCGCCTGGTCCTGCCCGGCCGACTCCAGCAGGAACTGGCCGTAGCCCAGCACCCGGCCGAACGGGGAGCGGGCGTAGTTCATGTCGGTCACCTTGCGCAGCGGCATCATCGCGACCTTGTGGGTGACCAGCCCGTAGGTCAGCAGCAGCCGGCGGTCGGTCGCGACGAACCACTCGTTGCGCCACTCCAACGCCTTCCACACCAGCCGTCCCAGCACCGCGAGCCAGAGCCACCACACCAGCAGCGCGGCCTCGCCGGCCAGCTGCTCCAGCGGGGTGGAGACCCATGCGACCAGCAGGAAGGCGGCGACCGTGGTGACGGCCGGCTCGAGCAGCTTGCCCCAGTGGTGGCGGGTCGCGACCACGACCTGCTCGTCGTCCAGCAGGTAGCGGTGCAGGATCCGGCTGCTCGCGCGGTCACCCGGCGCCACGAGGGCTCACCCCAGCAACGACTCGAAGAACCGCCCGATGTTCTGGAAGCCGGTGAGGACGATGTCCCAGACCGCCCGGACGATGTCGGCGGCCCGCTCCGGGCTGGTGATCACCGCGTACACCAGGAAGCCGAAGACGAGCCAGGTCAGGATCAGCTTGATCTTGCCGGGCATCGCGGGCTCCTCCACGGTCGCGGTCACGTGTCGACGTGTGGCCACACGTCCCTTGCATGGTGGCAGCCGGGCCGCTCTGGTCGGGGCAGGCACGCCGTAGGTCAGCGGGCCCGCAGCACCCCGGCGGCCGCCATCCGGTCCAGCGCCTCGGCGACCTCGGCGGTGCTGCCGGCGAAGCTCAGCCGCACCCACCGCCGCCCGTGGGCAGTGTCGAAGTCCACTCCCGGGGTGAGCGCCACGCCGGTGCGGGCCAGGACGTCCTGGCACCAGGCCACGGAGTCGTCGGTGAGGTGGCCGATGTCGCACCAGGCGTAGAAGCCCCCGTCCGGCGGCGCGAACGAGTCCAGCCCCAGCGCCGGCAGCCGGTCCAGCAGCAGCTCGCGGGTTTCGGCGTACCGGGCCACGTGGCCGTCCAGCTCGGCGCGCGCCTCCGGGGTGAAGGCCGCGACCGCCGCGTGCTGGGCGATCGCCGGCGGGCAGATGGTCAGGTTCTGGGTGAGCACCTCGACCGGGCGGCGCAGCGCCCTCGGCAGCAGCGCCCAGCCCAGCCGCCAGCCGGTCATCGAGAAGTACTTGCTGACCGAGCCGACCACGACCGCCTCCCGGCTGGTGCGCCAGGCGCTCGCGGTCGGGCGGCCGAAGCTGATGCCGTGGTAGATCTCGTCACTGACCAGCAGCGTGCCGTGCGACTCGCACCAGCGGGCGAGCGCGGCCAGCTCGTCGGGGTCGATGATCGTGCCGGTCGGGTTGGCCGGGCTGGCCACGATCAGCCCCGCCGGCGGCTCCGGCAGCTGCTCCAGCATCGCCACCGTGGGCTGGTAGCGGCTCTCCGCGCCGCAGTCCAGCTCCAGCACCCGGCAGCCCAGCGCCGCGAGCGTGTTCCGGTAGGCCGGGTAGCCCGGACGGGCCATGGCGACGGTGTCACCGGCCTCGAAGGCGGCCAGGAACAGCAGCGCGAACGCGCCCGAGGACCCGGTCGTCACGACCACGTCCTCGGCGGTCACGTCGGTGCCGTCCTGCCGGCGGTGGTGAGCCGCGATCGCCTCCCGCAGCGGCAGGATCCCGGTGGCCTCGGTGTAGCCGAGCACCTCGGCGGCCATCGCGTGCTCGGCGGCGCGGCGCACCGCCGCCGGGGCGGGGGTGGCGGGCTGCCCGGCGCACAGCGGCAGCGCGTCACCGTGGCTACGGGCGCGCTCGGCGGCCGCCCGCAGCACCTCCATGACGTGGAACGGCTCGATGGCCGAGCGCCGTGAGACCCGGGCCATCGCTGCTCAGACCACCCCGTAGAGCCGGTCGCCGGCGTCCCCCAGCCCGGGCACGATGAAGCCGTGCTCGTCGAGGCGCTCGTCGACCGCTCCGGTCACCAGGGTGATCGGCACGTTCAGGTGGGAGGTGTCCCGCTCGAGCCGCTCGATGCCCTCCGGGGCCGCCAGCAGGCAGGTGGTGGTGATGTCGTCGGCGCCCAGGTCGTGGAGGTACTGGATGGCCGCGACCAGAGTCCCGCCGGTCGCCAGCATCGGGTCCAGCAGGTAGCACTGCCGCTTGTCCAGGTCCTCGGGCAGCCGGTTGGCGTAGGTCTGCGCCTCCAGCGTCTCCTCGTTGCGGACCATGCCCAGGAAGCCGACCTCGGCGGTCGGCAGCATCCGCATCATCCCGTCCAGCATCCCCAGGCCCGCGCGCAGGATGGGCACGACCAGCGGCTTCGGGCTAGCCAGGTGCACACCCTGGGTGGGGGCGACCGGGGTGTCGATGTCGAAGGGGGTGGTGCGCACGTCCCGGGTCGCCTCGTAGGCCAGCAGCGTGACCAGCTCGTCGGCCAGCCGGCGGAAGGTCGGGGTGTCGGTCCGCCGGTCCCGCAGGTAGGTCAGCTTGTGGTCGATGAGCGGGTGGTCGGCAACGTGGACGCGCATACGCGAAACTTACCGGGTGGCCCCCGACCCGACACCCGCCCCGGGACCCGACGACCGGGGCGCAGACGCCCGCGGGGGAGGTAGCGGCCCGGCAGCGGCCTGGGCGGACGGCGACGAGGCCGGCTGGGTGCGGGAGGCGCTCGCGCTGGCGCGCGCCGCGGCCGAGCGGTCACGGCAGGACGTCCCGGTCGGGGCCCTCGTGGTCGGCCCGGACGGGACGGTGCTCGGCCGGGGGGCGAACGTGCGCGAGGCGCAGGCCGACCCCACCGGGCACGCCGAGGTGGTGGCGCTGCGGGCAGCTGGTGCCCGGCTCGGGCGCTGGCGGCTGGAGAGCTGCACCCTGGTGGCGACGCTGGAGCCGTGCGCGATGTGCGCCGGCGCGGCCGTCCTGGCACGGGTGGGGCGCATCGTCTTCGGGGCGTTCGACCCCAAGGCCGGGGCGTGCGGCTCGGTGTGGGACCTGCCCCGCGACCGGCAGTCGCTGCACCGTCCGGAGGTGGTGGCCGGGGTCGCCCGGGAGGACTGCGAGCAGCTGCTGCTGGATTTCTTCCGTCAGCGGCGCCTCCGGTAGCCTGCTCGGCGGTGGCGTGTCCGAGCGGCCGAAGGAGAACGCCTCGAAAGCGTTTGTGGGCTTGCGCCCACCGTGGGTTCAAATCCCACCGCCACCGCCGTGAACTTCGACACCGTCGAAGCCGGATGAGCAGCAGAGGGGCGGACCTCCGGGTCCGCCCCTCTGTCGTTCGCCCGCCGGCGCGGCGGAGGTGCAGCACCGCGACGCCCGCTCCGCCCTCCCGGTGCGCTGGCGGTGAGGGGTCAGGTCGCGCGCCGGCCGAGCAGCTTGTGGACGCCGTCGCACCACGGCTGCCGCTGGGACGCGCCGCAGCGGCAGACGGCCACGACCGGTCGCGTCACCGGGTGCACCACGCCCTGCTCGTCGGTGTAGCTGGCCGCGCCGCGCACAAGCGTCGGGCCCCCGGGGACGTCGCGGCGGACCTCTCCGGCCGGACGCCGCGTCATGCCGGTTCCTGCAGACCCGCGGCGACCGGGCCACGCAGCGCGGACTCACCCCGGTGCCAGCGCTCGAGCAGGTGGCTGCCGACCCGTCCCTCGAGGTAGAGGCCCGCGGCCATCCCGAAGACCACCGACTCCAGCTCGGCCGGCTCCCGCGCCACGAGGGCACCGCACAGGTCGCGGATGGCGACCTGCTCGTGGACGGCGTCCGCCTCCACGTGCTCGTCGAAGTAGGCCCAGGCCTGCTCGGGGAGGCCGAGCCGCTGCGCCGCCCCGACGTAGCCCTTGGACGGCAGCGAGCTGGTGGTCTCCACCATCGCGAAGTGGCCGGCCGCGGCAGCCCGCAGCCGGCGGTGGAGGGCAAACGTCGAGACCACGTTGCTGGCGGCGAGGACCACGGCGGGGGCACGGTCCACGTAGCCGCCGTCGGCCGGGTCGAGCCCGCTGGCGCGCATCGCGTCCGCGTACAGCACGGCGTGCTGCCGCTCGGGCCGTCCCGCGCCGTACTCGTCGTAGAGGATCTCCACCAGGTGCACCTTGGCGGCGCGCTGCAGCCGTGGCACCGCGAAGCTGTGCGGGTCGGCCTCCTTGAGCTGGGAGACCGCGCGGAGCAGCAGCAGCTCGTCCCACTGCTCCCGCGTCATCCGGCTGCGGGCGTACCCCGACACCGAGGGCCCGTCGTCGGACTCGGCGAGGGCGAACAACGCGCCGGGCAGGTCCGACCGGGCCGCCTCGCTGGCGCGGGCGACCTGCTCCCTGGTGCGCTCGCGCAGGAACGTCTCGAACGCCTGCTCCAGCTGCTGCCGGACCGCCAGCAGGCCGGGGTGCCACTCCCAGCGGTCGTCCACCGTGGCGAAGCCCCGGTAGTGCAGCTCGTACAGCACCCACAGCGACAGCTGCAGGTCCTCGTCGGCCACCGGGTCCGCCGCGGCACAGGCCGCCTCGGCCGCTGCCTCGAGCCCGGCCCGGTCCTGGGCGGTGAGCTCTCCCGGGACGCCGCTCAGCGTCCGCAGCAGGAGCGCGGACAGCGGACCCCTCGGCTCCGGTGGTGTCACGGTCCCGTCCTTCCCGCCGGCCCGTCGGGCTCGCCGGCATCAGCGGAGACCAGCGTACGAAGCAGCGGTCGAGCACGCGATCCGGTGGCGCACCGCCGTGGCGACTCCACCGGCGTCGGCGCGCTGAGCCGCTACCGTCCCGAGGATGCGGCGGACACCACAGGAGCGGCGGCTGCGGCGGGCGCTCGCCGCGCTGTGCGTCACCCAGGTCGTCAGTTGGGGCGTGCTCTACTACGCGTTCCCGGTAATGGTCGTCCAGGTCGCGGCGGACACCGGGTGGGGGACCGGACCGGCGATGGCGGCGTTCTCGGTGGGGGCGGTCGTCAACGCGCTGGCCGGAGTGCTCGTGGGCCCGCTGCTGGACCGGCTGGGCCCACGGCTGGTGATGTCGGTCGGCTCGGTGGCCGGAGCGCTCGGCGTCGTCGCGGTCGCGTCGGCGCCCACGCTGCCCTGGTTCTTCGCGGCCTGGGTGGTGGTCGGGCTCGGGCAGGCCGGCACGCTGTACCCGCCGGCGTTCGTGGCGCTCACCCGGTGGTTCGAGCCGCCGCGCCGGGTGCGGGCGCTGACGGTGGTGACCATCGCCGGTGGCCTGGCCAGCACCGTGTTCGCGCCGACGACCGCCGCGCTGACGGAGCGGCTGGGGTGGCGCCCGGCGCTGCTGGGGCTGGCAGCGGTGGCGCTGGTGGTGACGCTGCCGCTCCATGCCGGCCTGCTCACGCCGCCGTGGCGGCCCGGCGTCGACCGCGCCCGCGGGCAGGTCACCGCCGAGGAGCGCGCGCACGCCCGGGCCGTCGTCCGAAGCCGGCCGTTCCTGCTGCTGACCGCGGGGCTCGCGCTGGGCACGTTCGGTCTCTACGCCGCGACCGTGAACCTGGTGCCGTTGCTCACCGGGCGGGGCCTGTCGACCCAGCTCGCCGCCTGGGGGCTGGGCCTGGTGGGTGCGGGCCAGCTGGTGGGACGGCTGGGCTACGGCGTGCTGTCGCGGCACACCAGCATCCGGACGCGCACCGCCGGGCTGCTGGCCGGTGGCGGCGCGGTCGTCGTCGTGCTCGGGCTGGTGCCGGGACCGGCCGGGCTGCTGCTGGCCCTCGCCGTGCTCGCCGGCGCGCTGCGCGGGGCGCTCACCCTCGTGCAGGCCACCGCGGTGGCCGAGCGGTGGGGCACCACCGCGTTCGGCCGGGTCAACGGCCTCTTCGGCGCCCCGATCATGGCGGTCATCGCGCTGGCGCCCGGGGCCGGGGCGCTGCTGGCCGGGGCACTCGGCGGGTTCCCCACCGCAGCGCTGGTGCTCGGTGCCGGGGCCGTGGTCGCCGGGGTGCTGGTGGTGCTGACCGGCCAAGACGCCCGGCGCCCGCTGGTAGAGTCGGGGGACCTGAGGGACCTGTCGGGGAAGCCGGTGCGAGACCGGCACTGACCCGCAGCCGTGACCCGCCCCTGCTGGGCCGGGAAGTCGGAATGCCGGCAGTCTCCCAGGCTCGAGACACACCCGCCGCGGTCTGCGGGAGCGAGCCGGTTCGCGCATCGCGCCCTCCGGTCCCGGTCCTCGCAGGCCGGTCGACCCGGAGGTCGCCGACGGTGCCGCAGCCGCAGCCGCACCCCCTCACCGCCCGACCCGGTGCGGGCGGGCAGCCGCGCGCTGTGCCGGCCGCTCCGGCCCCGGTAGCGGCCGCTGACGCCGTCCGGACCCCCCGGCTCCACCCGTGGGCGTGGTGGGGCTGGGCGCTGGGGGTCGCGGTCGCGGCCAGCACCACCACCCACCCCTGGCTGCTGCTCGGGCTCGGCGTGACCGTCGTGGCCGTCGTGCTCGGCTGCCGCGACGACTCCCCGTGGGCCCGGGCCATCTGGGCCTACGTGGTGCTCGCGCTCGTGGTCGTCGCCATCCGGCTGGTCTTCGTCGTCCTCATGGGGGGCGCCGGTGGCGCCACCACGGTGTTCCGGGTGCCCCGGGTCCCGCTGCCGGAGTGGGCGGTCGGCGTCAACGTCGGCGGCCCCGTCACCGCCGAGCGGCTGCTCGCCGGGGCCCAGGACGCCCTCCGCCTCGGCCTGGTGCTGCTGGCGGTCGGTGCCGCGAACGCCCTCGCCAACCCCAAGCGGGCGCTGCGCTCGGTGCCCAGCGCCCTCTACGACGTGTCCGTCGCCGTCGTCATCGCGATCACCGTGGCCCCCCAGCTGGTGCAGAGCACGCTGCGGGTGCGGCGGGCGCGCCGGCTGCGCGGGGGCCGCACCCGCGGGCTGGGGGCGGTCCGCGCGATCGCGGTGCCGGTGCTGGAGGACGCGGTCGACCGGTCGCTGGCGCTGGCCGCCGCGATGGAGGTCCGCGGGTACGGGCGCACCCGGCTGGACGGCCCGCCCCGGCGCCGTCTCACCGGCACCCTCATGAGCGGGTCGCTGGTGCTGCTGTGCCTGGGGGTCTACCTCCTGCTCAGCGCGCAGGCGGCTACCCCGGTGGCGGTCGCGCTGCTGCTCGCCGGACTGGTGCGGGCACTCGCGGTGGGTCCGGCCACGGGCGTAGCGGCGTTACCTCC
>NZ_WIQI01000121.1 GCF_009602535.1 Ornithinicoccus halotolerans
AGCGGCGGAGGCCGCGGCCGCGCGCGAGGAGGAGGCAGCGGCCGCCCGGAGCAGCGAGCGAGAGAGCGCCCCGGCGCCGGCGCCCGCGCCGAGCGGTGACTCGCGCTCCATCGCCCGCAGCATGCTCTCCAGCTACGGCTGGAGCGATGACCAGTGGGGGTGCCTGGAGTCGCTGTGGCAGAAGGAGAGCGGGTGGAGCCACACCGCGGAGAACCCCTCCTCCGGTGCCTACGGCATCCCGCAGGCGCTGCCTGGGAGCAAGATGGGCAGTGCCGGCAGCGACTGGGCCACCAACCCGGCCACCCAGATCCGTTGGGGACTGGGCTACATCCAGGGCCGCTACGGCAGCCCGTGCGGCGCCTGGTCGCACTCCCAGTCCGTCGGCTGGTACTGACACACTGAGGGGGTGAGCGACGCCGCGGCCCCCGCCGCACAGGTGGCCGAGGCCGCTGGTGACCACCCCGTGCTGAGGGTGGTCGCGCGGGTGGGGTTCGCCGTCAACGGCGCGCTCCACCTGCTCATCGCCTGGCTGGCCACGCGGCTCGCGCTCGGGGACGGCGGCGAGGTCGACCAGGGCGGCGCCCTGGAGCAGGTCGCCCGAGCGCCGGCGGGGGAGATGATGCTCTGGCTCGGTGCCACCGGTTTCCTCGGGCTGGCCCTGTGGCAGGCGACCGAGACGCTGGTGCAGCACCATCCCGACCGGCGCCGCCGGTGGGGTGAGCGCAGCAAGGCCGCCGCCAAGTCGGTCACCTACCTGGTGCTGGCGGTGACGACGGGACAGTTCGCGGTCGGCGCCGGCTCCGACAGCGGCGAGACCACGGCCGACCTGACCACCGCGCTGATGCAGGCCCCGCTCGGCCAGCTGCTGGTGGCCGGCGTGGGCCTGGCCGTGGTCGGCGTGGCCGGGTACCACGTGCACAAGGGAGCCACCCGCCGGTTCCTGCGCGACCTGGACGGCGCCGCCCCGGGCCGGGCCGGGCAGGTGGGGCGCGCGATGGTCCGGGTCGGGACGGTGGGGTACCTGGCCAAGGGGGTTGCCCTCGCGCTCGTCGGCGGACTGTTCGTCGTGGCCGCCTGGACCTCCGACCCGCAGGAGGCCACCGGGCTGGACGGGGCGCTGCGCGGCCTCACCGGCCACCCGGTGGGCACCGCCCTCCTGCTGGTCATCGCCGCCGGCGTGGCCGGCTACGGCCTCTACTCCCTGGCCCGCGCCCGCTGGGCCCGGCTGTGAGGGCCGGACCGGCGGGCCGGCCGGACCCGCCCGGGGCCCCGGCGGTCAGTGCCGTTCGTGCGGCCGGGTCATCGCCAGCACGTCCAGTGCCGCGTCCAGCTGCTCCTCGGTCAGCTCACCGCGCGCCACGTGCCCGCGGTCGATGACGACGTCGCGGATGGTGCGGCGCTCGGCCAGCGACTGCTTGGCGACTGCGGCAGCCGCCTCGTAGCCGAGGTAGCGGTTCAGCGGAGTCACGATCGCGCTGGAGCTCTCCGCCAGCTCCCGGCAGCGGTCCTCGTCGGCGGTCATGCCCGCCAGGCAGCGGTCGGCCAGCAGCCTGCTGCTGGCCGAAAGCAGCTCGACCGACTCCGTCACCGCCAGCCCCATCACCGGCAGCATCACGTTGAGCTCGAAGCTGCCCGAGGCCCCGGCGGCGGTCATCGTCGCGTCGTTGCCGATCACCCGGGCGCACACCATGAGCGTGGCCTCGGGGATGACCGGGTTGACCTTGCCCGGCATGATCGAGGACCCCGGCTGCAGGTCCGGCAGGTGCACCTCGGCCAGCCCCGCCCGCGGGCCGGACCCCATCCACCGCAGGTCGTTGCAGATCTTGGTCAGCGAGACGGCGGTGACCCGCAGCGCCCCGCTGAGCGCGACCAGTGCGTCCTGGGCCGACTGGGCCTCGAAGTGGTCGACGGCCTCGACCAGCTCGACGCCGGTGCGTTCCGCCAGCTCGGCGATGACCCGGCCGGCGAACTCCGGGTGGGCGTTGACCCCGGTCCCGGCCGCGGTGCCCCCCAGCGGCAGCTCGGCCGCCTGGTCAGCGGCCTCCAGCACCCGCCGCCGGCTCAGCGCCACCTGCCGGGCGTAGCCACCTAGCTCCTGGCCCAGCGTGACCGGCACGGCGTCCATCAGGTGGGTGCGGCCGGCCTTGACCACGTCGGCGAACTCCGAGGCCCGGTCCGTGAGGACGTCCTCCAGGTGCTCCAGCGCGGGCAGCAGCTGCTGGTGCACGCCCAGGACCGCGGCCAGGCGGACCGCGGTGGGGAAGGTGTCGTTGCTGGACTGGCCCGCGTTGACGTGGTCGTTCGGGTGAACCCGGGCGTCATCGCCGAGCGCCCGGGTCGCCAGCGTTGCGACCACCTCGTTGACGTTCATGTTGGTCGAGGTGCCCGACCCAGTCTGGTACACGTCGATGGGGAAGTGGTCGTCGTGACGGCCGTCCGCCACCTCGTCGGCCGCCGCTGCGACGGCCCGGGCGACTGCGGGGTCCAGTACCCCCAGCTCGCCGTTCACGCGACCGGCCGCGGCCTTGACCATCGCCAGCGCATGGACGACCGCTCGAGGCACCGGCTGCCCCGAGATGGGGAAGTTCGCCACCGCCCGCGCGGTCTGTGCGGCGTAGAGCGCGTCGGCGGGGACCTCCACCTCCCCCATGGAGTCACGCTCGATCCGGGTTGCCGTGGTGTGCTCCGTGGTGCTCATGGGCCCAGTCTCCCGCCGGGCGAGCGGGCCGTCCACGGCGGGGGCAGCGAACGGCTACAGCCGCCGCAGCCGGACCCGCTGCACCGAGTGGTCCGCGCCCTTGCCGAGGACGAGGGTGGCCCGGCCGCGGGTGGGCCGGATGTTCTCCACCAGGTTGGGTCGGTTGATGGACTCCCAGATGTTCTCGGCGATGTCGCGCGCCGTGTCGTCGGTCAGCGAGGCGTACCGGTGGAAGTGCGACTCCGGCTGGGCGAAGGCGGTCTCCCGCAGTCGGAGGAACCGCTGGACGTACCACTCCTTGATGTCCTCGGCGCGGGCGTCGACGTAGACGGAGAAGTCGAAGAAGTCGCTCACCGACAGCCCCATCCGGCCGTCGATGTGCCGGCGCGGGGCCTGCAGCACGTTGAGCCCCTCGATGATCAGCACGTCGGGGCGGCGCACCACGGTGCGCTCACCCGGCACGATGTCGTAGGTGAGGTGGCTGTAGACCGGCACGGTCACCTCCTCCTTGCCGGCCTTGACCTCGGAGACGAAACGCAGCAGCGCCCGCCGGTCGTAGGACTCCGGGAACCCCTTGCGGCCCATCAGGCCGCGCCGCTCCAGCTCGGCGTTGGGCAGCAGGAAACCGTCGGTCGTGACCAGCTCGACCGAGGGCCTGCTGTCCCACCGCGCGATCAGCTCGCGCAGGATGCGGGCGGTCGTGGACTTGCCGACCGCCACCGAGCCGGCGACCGCGATGGTGAACGGGGTGCGCTCCGGACGCTCGCCGAGGAAGTCGGAGGTGACCTGGTGCAGCCGGTCGGTGGCGCCCTCGTAGAACGACAGCAGCCGCGACAGCGGCAGGTACACCTGCTCCACCTCGGCCATGTCCAGCCGGTCGCCGAGCCCCTCCAGCCGGCGCACCTCCTCCGGCTGCAGCCGCATCGGGTGCTGGTGGCGCAGCCGGGCCCAGGCTGCGCGGTCCAGCTCCACGTAGGGGGAGGGGATGCCACCGTTGGAACCCATGCCGGCCATTGTGCCCGGGCGCCCGCGCGGCGGGTGGGGTGCCCTGCCCGGGGGCGGGGCCGCGGTTAGGCTGAGCCGCATGTGCGGAATCGTGGGATACGTCGGCCCGGAGACCAGCGGCAGAGCCCTGGAGGTCGTCATGGAGGGCCTGGGCCGGCTCGAGTACCGCGGCTACGACTCGGCCGGGCTGGCCCTGGTGACCGCCGACGGGATCGCCTCGGAGAAGCGCGCCGGCAAGCTCAGCAACCTGAAGGAGGCGCTGGAGGCCTCACCGGTGCCGGAGGCACCGACCGCGATCGGCCACACCCGGTGGGCCACCCACGGCGGCCCGACCGACGCCAACGCCCACCCGCACCGGGCCGGCGGTGACGGCCGGCTGGCGCTGGTGCACAACGGCATCATCGAGAACTTCCACGCGCTCAAGGAGCGGCTGCTCGCCGAGGGCGTCGCCTTCACCTCCGAGACCGACACCGAGGTCGTGGCCCACCTGCTGTCGCAGGCCTTCGACCGGACCAGTGACCTGACCGGCGCGATGCAGGAGGTGGTCAACGAGCTGCACGGGGCGTTCACGCTGCTGGCCGTGCACGCCGACGAGCCACACACGGTCGTCGGCGCCCGCCGCAACTCCCCGCTGGTCGTGGGCCTCGGCGAGGGCGAGAACTACCTGGGGTCCGACGTGGCCGCCTTCATCGGTCACACCCGGCACGCCCTGGAGCTCGGGCAGGACCAGATCGTGACGATCACGCCGGAGGGCTACCACGTCATCGACTTCGACGGCACTCCCTCCGACGGCAAGGCCTACGAGGTGACCTGGGACGCGGCCGCCGCCGAGAAGGGGGGCTACGCGACCTACATGGAGAAGGAGATCCACGAGCAGCCGCACGCGGTCGCCGACACCCTGCTGGGGCGGACCGACGCCTCCGGGCGGCTGGTGCTGGACGAGATGGTGATCAGCGAGGACGACCTGCGCACGATCACGAAGATCGTGATCGTGGCCTGCGGAACGGCCTCGTACGCCGGCATGGTCGCCAAGTACGCCATCGAGCGCTGGACGCGGGTGCCGGTGGAGGTGGAGCTGGCACACGAGTTCCGCTACCGCGACCCGGTTGTCGACACCCGCACCCTCGTGGTCTCCATCTCCCAGTCCGGGGAGACCATGGACACCCTCATGGCGGTGCGGCACGCCAAGGAGCTGGGCGCCAAGACCGTCTCCATCTGCAACACCCACGGCTCGACGATCCCGCGGGAGTCCGACGCCGTCCTCTACACCCACGCCGGCCCCGAGATCGCGGTCGCCTCGACCAAGGCCTTCCTGGCCCAGATCACCGCCAGCTACGTGCTGGGGCTCTACCTGGCCCAGCTGCGCGGGGAGACCTACGGCCGCAGCCCCGCCGAGATCATGGCGGAGCTGCACGGCGTCCCGGACAAGATTCAGCAGGTCCTCGACGGGATGAACCGGGTCAAGGAGATCGCCTCCTTCATGGCCGACACCCGCTCGGTGCTGTTCCTGGGCCGGCACGTCGGCTACCCGGTGGCCATGGAGGGTGCGCTGAAGCTCAAGGAGCTGGCCTACATCCACGCCGAGGGGTTCGCCGCCGGGGAGCTCAAACACGGCCCGATCGCGCTGATCGAGCCCGGCCAGCCGGTCTTCGTGGTGGTGCCGTCACCGGACTCCGAGCACGGCCTGCACGGCAAGGTGGTCTCCAACATCCAGGAGATCCGGGCCCGCGGTGCCCGCACCATCGTCATCGCCGAGGAGGGTGACCAGGACGTGGTGCCGTTCGCGGACGAGGTGATCCGGGTGCCGCGCACCTCGCCGCTGCTGGCCCCGCTGCTGACGGTGGTGCCACTGCAGGTGTTCGCGCTGCAGCTGTCCACCGCCAAGGGCCTGGACGTGGACCAGCCCCGCAACCTGGCCAAGTCGGTCACCGTCGAGTGAGTCGGCCGTGATCCTCGGCCTGGGCATCGACGTGGTCGACGTGGAGCGGTTCGGCGAGCGGCTGCGGCGGGCCCCGGGGCTGCGGGACCGGCTGTTCACCGAGGACGAGAAGCACCTGGGGCTGGCCTCGCTGGCCGCGCGGTTCGCCGCCAAGGAGGCGCTGGCCAAGGCGCTCGGCGCGCCGGTCGGGCTGCGCTGGACCGACGCGACCGTGGTGCGGCTCGGAGACGGGCGCCCCCACCTGCGGGTGAGCGGGACGGTCCGGGAGCAGGCCGACCGCCTCGGCGTGTCCTCGCTGCACCTGTCGCTGTCCCACGACGCGGGCATCGCCTCCGCGG
This sequence comes from Ornithinicoccus halotolerans, assembly GCF_009602535.1. Classification (GTDB taxonomy): domain Bacteria; phylum Actinomycetota; class Actinomycetes; order Actinomycetales; family Dermatophilaceae; genus Ornithinicoccus; species Ornithinicoccus halotolerans. The sequence goes on from NZ_WIQI01000121.1 coordinate 5,981, forward strand.
TCGTGGTCGCCGAGGGGACTGGGCCGTGATCGCCGCCTACGCGGTCCCCGACGTCCGGGCGGCCGAGGCGGCGGCCATGGCGCAGCTGCCCGACGGTGAGCTGATGGCCCGCGCCGCCGCCGGGCTGGCGCAGGTGCTGGCCGCCCGGGTCCGGGGCCGGACGCGGGTGGTCGTGCTCGCCGGACCCGGCGACAACGGCGGGGACGCGCTGTACGCGGCCGCGGGTCTGGCCACGGACCTGCCCGGCGCGCAGATCACGGCGGTCCTGGTCTCCGAGCAGGTCCACCCGGGGGCGCTCGCGGCCGCCCGGGAGTCGGGCGTGCGGCTGCTGCCGCCCGGGGAGGGTGACGAGCCGGCGAGCGAGGCCACCGAGGCGCTGGGCCGGGCCGCCGTCGTCGTGGACGGGATGCTCGGCATCGGCGGGCGCCCCGGCCTGCGCGGCACGATGGCCCGGCTGGCGGCCGCGGTGCCCGACGAGGCCTACGTCGTCGCGGTCGACCTGCCCAGCGGCCAGGACCCGGCGGGACGGGTCAGCCCCGCGGCGGCGGTGACGGCCGACGAGACGGTCACCTTCGGCGTGCCCAAGCCGCTGCACCTGCTGCCGGCCACCGAGGCCGCCTGCGGTCTGCTCACGGTGGTCGACATCGGCCTGACCGAGCAGCAGCAGGCACGTCGGCTGCTGGGGGCGCCGGCAGTGGAGCGGCTGACCCACGACGACGCGGCCCAACTGTGGCCGGTGCCCGGCCTGGCCGACGACAAGTACTCCCGCGGCGTGGTGGGGGTCCTCGCCGGCAGCGAGCAGTACCCGGGCGCAGCGGTCCTGGTCTCCCGCGGGGCGGTGGAGGCCGGTGCCGGGATGGTGCGCTACGTGGGACCGCGCCGAGCCCAGGACCTGGTGCTGGCGGCCATGCCGGAGGTGGTGCCCGGACCGGGCCGGGTGCAGGCCTGGGTGGTGGGGCCCGGGTTGCCGGTGCCGTCCGGCGGTTCGGCGACCGCGGACCGGGACGAGACCGAGCGACTGGCCCTGGCGCGCGACGTGCTCGCCGGGGAGCTGGCCGAGCAACCCTGCGTGGTCGATGCGGGCGCGCTCGACCTGGTCACCGGCCGGCGCCCTGGTCCGACCCTGCTGACGCCCCACGCGGGGGAGCTGGCCCGGCTGCTGTCCCGGCTGGCGGGCCGGCAGCTCGAGCGCGCGGACGTGACCGCGGACCCGGCTGAGTGCGCGACCCTGGCGGCGCGGCTGACCGGCGCGACCGTGCTGCTCAAGGGCGGGACCAC
>NZ_WIQI01000122.1 GCF_009602535.1 Ornithinicoccus halotolerans
CTCCCGGGTGCCCACGGTCGCGCCGCTGGCCGACCAGCGCGCGCTGCGGGAGCGGGTGGCAGCGGCCGACCTGGCGCTGGTGCTGCACGAGGACGGCAGCGAGCCGGTGGCCACGGTGCCGCTTCCGGACGCGGGTGAGGTGCTCCTGGTGGTGGGGCCCGAGGGCGGGCTGGCCCCGGAGGAGACCGCCGACCTCGCCGACGCCGGAGCCCGCGTGGTGCGGCTCGGCCCCACCGTGCTGCGCACCTCCACGGCGGGTCCGGCGGCGCTGGCGGTGCTCTCCGCCCGGGAGCGCTGGACCTGACGACGCGCCCACACCCGACGCCCCGTCCCGCGCCCGATGGCAGCGACGGCCGATAGTCTGCCGAGCATGACCGAGTGCCTGTTCTGCCGGATCATCGACGGGCAGATCCCCGCCGACATCGTCCACCAGACCGAGCGCGTGCTCGCCTTCCGCGACATCCAGCCGCGCGCGGCGACCCACGTGCTGGTCATCCCGCGCGCCCACCACGCCAGCCTGACCGAGCTGGCCGACGCCGACCAGGGGCTGCTGGCCGAGCTGTTCCTGGTCGCCCGGGAGGTGGCGCGGCTGGAGCAGGTGCAGGACAGCGGCTACCGGCTGGTGAGCAACGTCGGCGCCGACGCCGGCCAGGAGGTCGACCACGTGCACGTGCACGTGCTCGGGGGCCAGCGGCTGGGCCCGGTCGCGCGACCGCGCGACTAGACTGACCCCCCTGATGACACAAGCCTCACCCACCGGCGGGGACGCCGCCGGCCCCACTCACACCGTGGTGGTGCCGCCCGAGGCGCCCATGGTGTCCCTGCTCGGACCGAGAGACGAGCTGCTGCGCACGCTGGAGCGGGCCTTCCCCGCCGTCGACGTCCACGTCCGCGGCAACGAGTTCCGGCTCACCGGCGATCCGGACGAGATCACCCTGGTCGAACGGCTCATCGACGAGATGCTCGTCGTCGTCGCCGCCGGGCAGGCGCTCACCCGGGACGCCGTCGAGCGGTCCGTGCAGATGCTGCGGGGCCGCTCCGGGGACCGGCCCGCCGACGTGCTGACGAAGAACATCGTCAGCAGCCGCGGCCGCACCATCCGGCCCAAGACGCTGAACCAGAAGGAGTACGTCGACGCGATCGACGCCCACACCGTCGTGTTCGGGATCGGGCCGGCGGGGACCGGCAAGACCTACCTGGCCATGGCCAAGGCGGTCGCCGCACTGCAGGCCAAGGAGGTCAACCGGATCATCCTCACCCGCCCGGCCGTGGAGGCAGGGGAGCGGCTCGGGTTCCTGCCGGGCACCCTCAACGAGAAGATCGACCCCTACCTGCGGCCGCTGTACGACGCGCTGCACGACATGGTCGACCCCGACTCCATCCCGCGGCTGATGGCCTCCGGCACCGTCGAGGTCGCCCCGCTGGCGTACATGAGGGGCCGCACCCTCAATGACGCCTTCATCATCCTCGACGAGGCGCAGAACACCTCGGCCGAGCAGATGAAGATGTTCCTCACCCGGCTCGGCTTCGGCTCCAAGATGGTCGTCACCGGTGACGTCACCCAGGTCGACCTGCCCGGCGGCACCCAGTCGGGGCTGCGGGTGGTCCGCGACATCCTCGCCGACGTCAACGACGTCCACTTCTCCGAGCTGACCAGTCAGGACGTGGTGCGGCACCGGCTGGTCAGCGACATCGTCGACGCCTACGGCCGCTGGGACGCGACCCAGCGCGCGCCGCGGAGCCACCGCGGGCAGCGACCCGGCCCGGGGACGGGCAGCCGATGAGCGTCGAGGTGCTCAACGAGTCCGGCGAGGTCCCGGCACCGGTGGCCGAGCAGGAGCTCGCCGACCTGGGCCACTACGTCCTGGACCAGCTGAAGGTCCACCCCCGGGCCGAGCTGACCATCACCCTCGTCGACGAGGCCACCATGGCCCGGCTGCACGAGCAGTGGATGGACCTGTCCGGGCCCACGGACGTGATGAGCTTCCCCATGGACGAGCTGCGGCCGGGCACGGCCGACGAGGAGCCGCAGGAGGGCATCCTGGGTGACGTCGTGCTGTGCCCGTCGGTGGCCCGACGACAGGCCGAGGAGGCCGGGCACGCCGTCGCCGACGAGGTGCTGCTGCTGACGACCCACGGGATCCTGCACCTGCTCGGCTTCGACCACGCCGAGCCGGCCGAGGAGCAGGAGATGTTCGACCTGCAGCGCACGCTGCTGCTGACCTTCCTCGCCCGCCGGGGCCGGTCCTCGACCGCCGCCCCCCGCACCCCCGGCGCCGCCGACCCGCGATGACCACTCTCGTTGTCGTCGCCGTCCTGGCGACCCTGGTGGCCTCGCTGCTCTCGGCCGCCGAGACCGCGCTGTCGCGGATGTCCCGCCACCGGGCCGAGCAGCTGGTGGAGGAGCGGCGCCGGGGCTCCAGCGCGCTGCTGCCCATCCTGCGCGACACCGCCCCCTATCTCGCGGTCGCCACGTTCGTCCGGGTCGCGGCCGAGGCCACCACCGCGGTCGCGGTCACCGTGGCGGTCGACACCGTGACGGACAGCCACTGGCAGACCGCGCTGATCGCGATCGGCATCATGGTGGTCGTCTCCTTCGTCCTGGTCGGTGTCTCGCCCCGGACGCTGGGGCGGCAGCACTCCGAGGACGTGGCGCTGCTGGCCGCGCCCGTCGTCCGCGGGCTCCGGCTGGTCCTCGGCCCGGTCGCGAAGCTGCTGGTGCGGTTCGGCAACGCGATGACCCCTGGCCGCGGCTACGCGGAAGGGCCGTTCGCCTCCGAGGCCGAGCTGCGCGAGCTGGTGGACCTGGCCGGGGAGTCGGCCGTGATCGAGGCCGACGAGCGGGAGATGATCCACTCCATCTTCGAGCTCGGTGACACCGTCGCCCGGGAGGTGATGGTTCCGCGCCCGGACATGGTGACCATCCCGCAGCACAAGGTGCTCCGTCAGGCGATGTCGCTGTTCCTGCGCTCCGGGTTCTCCCGCATCCCGGTCATCGGCGACGACAGCGACGACGTGCTGGGACTGCTCTACTTCAAGGACGTGGCCCGCCGGGTCAACGCCAGCCCCCGGGACGCCGAGCAGGTGCCGGTCACCGAGGTGATGCGCCCGGTGCACCGGGTGCCGGAGAGCAAGTCCCTCGACGGGCTGCTGCGGGAGATGCAACAGGACCGGGCCCACTTCACCATCGTCATCGACGAGTACGGCGGCACCTCCGGTCTGGTCACCATCGAGGACATCATCGAGGAGATCGTCGGCGAGATCACCGACGAGCACGACCGAGAGGTCCAGGAGGTGGAGACCCTCGAGGACGGCCGGGTGCGGGTGCCCGCGGCGATGCCGGTCGACGACCTGGCCGAGCTGTTCGACGTCGAGATCGAGACCGAGGACGTGGACACCGTCGGCGGGTTGCTGGCCAGCCTGATCGGGATGGTGCCCATCGTCGGCTCCGTCGGGGCCGTCGCCGGGCTGGAGCTGACCGCCGAGCGGATGGCCGGCCGGCGTCGGCGGGTCGCGACGGTCCTGGTGCGCCGGCTGCCGGCGGAGTCCACCGCCGACCAGCACGAGGATGACGGTGCCCAGGTGCTCGCCGCGGAGCCGGCCGCCGACACCGACACCGACGCGCCGGACCGTGGCCGGGTCTTCACCCGCGACCCGGCAGGCCGCGGGGAGCAGCCGGTCCGCGAGGGCCGGCGGCCCGGCCGAGGACACGACGAGGAGGGGTCCGCGTGACAGGTGCACAGGACGGTGACGGTGCCGAGGAGGTGGGCTTCCGGGCCGGCTTCGCCTGCCTGGTGGGTCGCCCCAACGCCGGCAAGTCCACGCTGACCAACGCCCTGGTCGGCACCAAGGTGGCGATCACCTCCAGCCGGCCGCAGACCACCCGGCACACCATCCGCGGGATCCGCACCACCGAGACCTCCCAGCTGGTGCTCGTGGACACCCCCGGGCTGCACCGGCCCCGCACCCTGCTCGGGGAACGGCTCAACGACCTGGTGCGGGAGACGCTGCTCGGGGTGGACGTCATCGGGTGCTGCCTGCCGGCGGACCAGCGGCCCGGGCCGGGTGACCGGTTCATCGCCCAGGAGCTGACCGAGCTGCGCCGCGGTCGCCGGGTCCCGGTGGTCGCGCTCGCGACCAAGTCGGATTTGGTCGGTCGGGAGCGACTGGCCGAGCACCTGATCGCGGTCGACCAGCTGGGGGAGTGGGACGAGATCGTCCCCTGCTCGGCCACGACCGGAGCCCAGGTCGAGGAGGTCGCCGAGGTGCTGACCTCCTACCTGCCGCCCTCGCCGCCGCTCTACCCGCAGGGTGTGCAGACCGACGAGCCGGACGCGGTGCTGGTGGCCGAGCTGGTGCGCGAGGCCGCGCTGGAGGGGGTGCGCGACGAGCTGCCGCACTCGCTGGCGGTGGTGGTGGAGGAGATGGTGCCTCGCGCCGACCGACCCGCCGAGCGGCCGCTGACCGACGTGCGGGTCAACGTCTACGTCGAGCGGCCCAGCCAGAAGGCCATCGTCATCGGCCGGGGCGGCTCCCGGCTCCGGGAGGTCGGCACCCGCGCCCGACGCGGCATCGAGCAGGTGCTCGGCCACCCGGTGTACCTGGACCTGCACGTCAAGGTCGCCAAGGACTGGCAGCGCGACCCCAAGGCGCTGCAGCGCCTCGGGTTCTGACGCAGCCGCTGCCCGGACCCGGCGAGGTCGACGTCCCGCGGGACCGCGGACGGGGTGGTCACGCACCGGTGCCCCCTGGTGAGGGGCCGTCGTTGGTGGTTGGCTACGGGCATGAAGAAACTCATCAACGACCCGGGCGACGTCGTCGCCGAGGCCCTGGTCGGGATGGCAGCCGCCCACCCCGACCGGCTGCGGATCGACCATGAGCAGCGAATCGTCTACCGCGCCGACGCGCCCCGCCAGGGCAAGGTCGGGCTCGTCTCCGGGGGCGGCTCGGGGCACGAGCCGCTGCACGGCGGGTTCGTCGGACCGGGGATGCTGGACGCCGCGTGCGCCGGGGAGGTCTTCACCTCCCCGGTCCCGGACCAGATGATGGCCGCCACCCGCGCCGTGGACGGCGGCGCGGGGGTGCTGCACCTGGTGAAGAACTACACCGGCGACGTGATGAACTTCGAGATGGCGGCCGAGCTGGCCGCCGCAGAGGCGGGCACCGAGGTCGCCTCGGTGGTCATCGACGACGACGTGGCCGTCCAGGACTCCCTCTACACGGCCGGGCGTCGCGGCGTCGGACTGACCGTGCTGCTGGAGAAGATCGTCGGGGCGGCCGCGGAGGAGGGCCGCTCGCTGCAGGACTGCGCCGACCTGGCGCGTGCCCTCGTCGCCGACGGGCGGTCGATGGGCATGGCGCTCACCTCCTGCACCGTCCCGAGTGCCGGCCGGCCCACCTTCGACCTCGCCGAGGACGAGATCGAGCTGGGGGTCGGGATCCACGGTGAGCCGGGCCGGGAGCGCCGGCCGCTGGCCCCGGCCCGGGAGGTCGCCGCGATGCTGGTGGAGCCGGTCCTCGCCGACCTGGACGGCGCCGGGGACGACGGCGTGATCGTGCTGCTGAACGGGATGGGCGGGACACCGCTGATCGAGCTCTACCTGATGTACGGCGAGGTCGCCCGCCTGCTCGACGGCGCCGGGGTGCGGGTGGCGCGCTCGCTGGTGGGCAACTACATCACCTCCCTGGAGATGGCCGGGTGCTCGGTCACGCTGCTGCGGGCAGACGAGGAGCGGGTCCGGCTCTGGGACGCCCCGGTGAACACGCCCGGCCTGCGGTGGGGAGCCTGACGATGGCGACCGTCGAGAACTTCACGGCCTGGGTGCACGACTTCGCCCGGACCATCGCCGAGCACAGCGAGCAGCTGACCGACCTGGACCGCGCGATCGGCGACGGCGACCACGGCAGCAACATGACCCGCGGGACCGCCCGGTGCGCCCAGCTCACCGACGAGCAGACCTTCACCGGCCCCGGCGACTACCTCAAGAAGGTCGGGATGACCCTGGTCAGCACGGTCGGCGGGGCCAGCGGGCCGCTCTACGGCACCTTCTTCCTGCGGATGGCGACCTCGCTGACCGAGGTGGACGACGTCGGCCCGGAGCAGCTCGGCACCGCCCTGGAGGCCGGCGTGGAGGGGATCCTCACCCGTGGCCGCGCCGAGCGCGGCGACGCGACGATGTACGACGCGCTGGCGCCCGCGCTGGAGTCCTACCGACAGGCCGTCGCCGACGGGGCGGACCTGGCGGGGGCGCTGGCAGCCGCGGCCAAGGCGGCGGCCGAGGGCCGGGACGCCACCACCGACATGGTGGCGCGCAAGGGCCGGGCGAGCTACCTGGGGGACCGCAGCCGCGGCCACCTGGACCCCGGGGCCGCGAGCGCGACGCTGCTGCTGGAGTCTGCGGCGCGGACTCTCGCGTGACCGCCGGGGCGGTGGAGGCACCGGCGTGACCGGCATCGTCGTCGTCAGCCACAGTCGGGCCCTGGCACGGGCCGCGGTGGCGCTGGCCACCGAGATGGCCGGCGGTGACGCCCCGCCCATCCAGGTCGCCGCCGGGCTGGACGAGGAGACCACCGGCACCGACGCGACCGCCGTCGCCGAGGCGCTGACCGCCGCGGACGACGGGCAGGGCGTGTTGGTGCTGGTGGACCTCGGGAGCGCGCTGCTGTCGGCCGAGTTGGCGCTGGAGCTGGTCGAGCCCGCGCTGGCCGGGCGGGTGCGGGTCTCCTCGGCGCCGCTGGTGGAGGGCCTGCTCGCCGCGGTGGTCGCGGCGGTCGCCGGTGGCGGCCCGGAGGAGGTCGACGCGGAGGCGCGGGCCGGGCTGCGCGGCAAGCAGGGCCACCTCGGCCAGGACGCTCCCACGGGGTCGGTGCAGTCAGCAGCGGCCACTCCCGGAGCGCCCGAGTCGGCCGCGGAACCGGATGCGTCGGTGGAGCTGGTGCTGCGGGACCCGCACGGGCTCCACGCCCGGCCGGCTGCCCGGTTCGCCCGGCTCGTCGCCGCCCAGCCGGAGGTCCGGGTGGAGGTCACCGACCTCGACAGTGGGCGAGGCCCGGCCGACGGGCAAAGCATGAGCGCACTGGCCGCGCTGGGCGCCCGCGAGGGTCACCGGCTCCGGGTCGCGGGCTGGGGGCGGGGCAGCCAGGAGCTGCTGGAAACGCTGCGGACCGCGGCCGCGGACGGGTTCAGCGCCGCCCCGCCGGCGCAGGAGCCGGGTGAGCGCTCGCGAACCGGCCCCGAGCATGCCGAGGGCTCCGAGCATGCCGAGGGCGCCGAGCATGCCGAGGGCGCCGGTGCCGAGGTGGGCGGCTCGCAGCTGACCATCTACGACAACCGGGACCGGGACGGCCAGACCGT
>NZ_WIQI01000123.1 GCF_009602535.1 Ornithinicoccus halotolerans
CGCTCGACCACCAGCGCCGGCCCGGACCGCTCCGCCGCCGGCGGCGGGCTCCCTGGTCCGGTCACGCCTGCTCCACGAACCGCACCGGGGTGCCGGGCACGAGCAGGGCCGGCGGGTCGCGGTCGGCGTCGAACACCTCGGTCAGCGCGGTCCCGATCAGCTGCCAGCCACCGGGTGAGCGCCGCGGGTAGACGCCGGTGAACTCCCCCGCCAGCGCCACCGCACCCGCCGGCACGGCGGCGCGTGGCGTGTCCCGGCGCGGGACCGACCAGGCGTACCGAGCACCGGTCAGGTACCCGAACCCGGGTGCGAACCCGCAGAACGCGACCGTCCACTCCTCGCCGGCGTGGCGCCGCACCAGCTCGGCCGGGTCGATCCCGAGCAGCCGGGCCGCCTCAGCCAGGTCCTCCCCGTCGTACCGCACCGGCAGCTCCACCGGCTCCCGGCCGGCCGCCCCCGGTGGCCGCGGCCGCAGGTCGCGCACCCGGGCCGCTACCTCGGCGGGGTCGGCGTCCGGGGCGAGCGCCAGCAGGATGGTGCGGGCCGCCGGGACCACGTCGAGGACGCCCTCCGGCCGGGCCTGCTCGAGGGCCGCGTGGTGGGCCAGCACCTCCCCGAGGTCGGCCAGCTCCAGCAACAGCCCGTGGCTCCCGCTCGGCAGGACGCGCATCAGGACCGCGGCGGACCGGCGGACCCGGGGACGAACGGGACCAGCTGCTGTCCGGCGTCCTCCAGTGCGGCGCGCACCTGCCGGGCGATCCCGACGGCCCCGGGGGTGTCACCGTGCACGCAGATGGAGTCCGGGCGTAGCCGCAGCGGGTCGCCGTTGACGTCGGTGATCGCCTCCCCCCGCGCCATCGCGACGCAGCGGGCGGCGATCTCGGCGGCGTCGTGCAGCACCGAGCCCGGCAGCCGGCGGGACACCAGGTGGCCCTCGGGGGTGTAGGCGCGGTCGGCGAACGCCTCGTGCGCGGTCTCCAGCCCTGCCTCGCGCGCCTGGTCGAGCCAGACCGCGCCGGGCAGCCCGAGCACGGTCAGGGCCGGGTCGTAGTCGCGGACCGCCCGGACCACGGCCGCGCCCTGCTCCTGGTCGGTGACGATGGTGTTGTAGAGCGCCCCGTGCGGCTTGACGTAGGCCACGCGCCCGCCGGCGGCGCGGGCCATCCCGTCCAGCGCGGCGACCTGGTAGAGCACCTCCTGGGTGAGCGTCTCCGGCTCGACGTCGATGAACCGGCGGCCGAACCCGGGCCGGTCCTGGTAGCTCACCTGGGCCCCGATGCTGACCCCGGCCGCGACCGCCTCCTCGCACACCCGGCGCATGATCACCGGGTCCCCGGCGTGGAACCCGCAGGCCACGTTGGCGCTCGTCACGATGCCCAGCAGGGCGCTGTCATCGGTCAGCCGCCAGTGGCCGTACCCCTCGCCCAGGTCGGAGTTCAGGTCGATGCTCATGGCGCTCCCTTCCCGGTCCGCGGGCCTGGTGCCCAGTCTGCTGCCGCCGAGCCCGTCGCGCACCAGCCGTCAGCGCGGCGACTGGTCCTTGCTGGACCGCTGGTTCCCGCTGTCGATGGCGAGGAAGGCGGCCCCCAGCGCGACGAACGCCGCCCCCAGCGCGACGTTGTCACTGAGGAAGAACACCAGCGCGGCCGCGAGGAAGACCACGCTCACGCTTCGCATCGCTCTCATGGGCCGAGCCTACGCGGCCCGGTCCGCTCCGGGCCCTCGGCTCCGGCCGGGATCCCGGGTGACAAGATGGCCGCCATGACGGCCTCAACGACGAGCGACGCCAGCACCACCCACGACATCGTCATCCTCGGTGGAGGTAGCGGCGGCTACGCGTGCGCGCTGCGCGCCGCCGAGCTGGGGTTGCGCGTGGCGCTGGTGGAGAAGGACAAGCTGGGCGGCACCTGCCTGCACCGGGGGTGCATCCCGACCAAGGCGCTGCTGCACGCCGCCGAGGTCGCCGACGCCGCGCGCGAGGGGGAGCGGTTCGGCGTGCGCGCCTCGCTGGAGTCGATCGACCTGCCGGGGGTGCACGCCTACAAGGACGGGGTGGTCGGGCGGCTGCACCAGGGTCTGCAGGGACTGGTCAAGGCCGCCACGATCGACTACGTCGAGGGCGAGGGCCGGCTGACCGGACCGCGCGCCGTGCAGGTCGGTGAGCAGACCCTGACCGGGCGGCACGTGGTGCTGGCCACCGGCTCCTACGCCAAGACGCTGCCGGGCCTGGAGCTCGGCGGCCGGATCGTCACCAGCGACCAGGCGCTGACCCTCGAGGAGCTGCCGGACCGGGCGGTCGTGCTCGGCGGCGGGGTGATCGGGGTGGAGTTCGCATCGGTATTCCGCTCCTTCGGTGCCGAGGTCACCGTGGTGGAGGCGCTGCCGCGGCTGGTGCCGGCCGAGGACCCGGCGGTGGCCAAGGCGCTGGAGCGCGCGTTCCGCAAGCGCGGCATCACGGCCCGGACCGGGGCCCGGTTCGCCTCGGCCACCCAGGACGAGGCCAGCGGCACGGTCACCGTCGAGCTGGAGTCCGGCGAGGCCCTCGAGGCCGACCTGCTGCTGGTGGCTGTCGGCCGGGGGCCGGTCACCGACGGGCTGGGGTTCGAGGACGCCGGCGTCACCCTGGACCGCGGGTTCGTCACCACCGACGAGCGGCTGCGGACGGGGGTCGAGGGCCTCTACGCGGTCGGTGACATCGTGCCCGGGCTGCAGCTGGCGCACCGCGGGTTCGCGCAGGGCATCTTCGTCGCCGAGGACATCGCGGGGCTGGGCCCGGCTCCGATCGACGAGGCCGGGATCCCGCGGGTCACCTACTGCGACCCCGAGATCGCCTCGGTAGGGCTGACCGAGGAGCAGGCCCGCGAGCGGTACGGCGAGGTGAGCACCTACGAGTACAACCTCGGGGGCAACGGCCGCTCCCAGATCCTGGGCACGACCGGCTTCGTGAAGCTGGTGCGCGCCCCCGACGGGCCAGTGGTCGGGGTGCACATGATCGGCGGCCGGATGGGCGAGCAGGTCGGCGAGGCGCAGCTGATCTACAACTGGGAGGCGCTGCCCGACGACGTGGCGTCGCTGGTTCACGCCCACCCGACCCAGAACGAGGCCCTCGGCGAGGCCCACCTGGCGCTCGCGGGCAAGCCGCTGCACGCCCATTCCTAATCTGCGACGCTTGCCTCGACCCGCTCCTGCCCACGTGACCGCCCCACCAATAGACTGCGAAGACCCCCGGACGAGGAGACGCTGAGAATGTCTGAACGTGTGACCATGCCGGCCCTGGGTGAGTCCGTCACCGAGGGCACTGTGACCCGCTGGCTCAAGAGCGTGGGAGACACGGTCGAGGTGGACGAGCCGCTGCTGGAGGTGTCCACCGACAAGGTCGACACCGAGATCCCCTCCCCGGTCGCCGGCACGCTGCAGGAGATCCTCGCCGAGGAGGACGAGACCGTCGAGGTGGGGGCCGAGCTGTGCGTCATCGGGGAGGGCGAGGCGCCCTCCGGTGACGGCGACGGGCCGGAGCAGGCCGAGCAGGAGGAGGAGCCCGAGCCGCAGCAGGAGCAGCAGCCCGAGCCGGAGCCGGAGCAGGAGGAGCAGCCCGAGCCCGAGCCGCAGCAGGAGGAGCCGTCCGGGGCTCCCTCCGGCGGGGGTGACTCCGGCGGTGAGACGGTGACGATGCCGGCGCTGGGTGAGTCGGTGACCGAGGGAACCGTCACCCGCTGGCTGAAGTCGGAGGGTGACACGGTCGAGGTGGACGAGCCGCTGCTGGAGGTCTCCACCGACAAGGTCGACACCGAGATCCCCTCCCCGGTGGCTGGTGTGCTGACCAGGATCCTGGCCCAGGAGGACGAGACCGTCGAGGTCGGCGGGGAGCTGGCCGTCGTCGGCGGCGAGCCCTCCGGGGACGGCGGTGGCGCCGCCGACGAGGCCAAGGACGAGCAGGCCGAGACCGCCGGGGCGACCGAGGAGGCCAGCCAGCAGCCGGAGACCGAGGACACCGGCACCGAGCAGGCCCGGGAGGCCGCCGACACCCAGGAGCAGCCGGAGCAGGAGCAGCGCGGCGGCGGTGACCTGGCCGAGGACCAGCGGCTGCACGAGGACGTCCCCGAGGCCACCGACGAGCAGCGCGACGAGGCGACGGGCGAGGACCACGAGGCGACCGGCGTCGGCGTGCAGGCTTCCGGTGGGCCGGCCGAGGGCGAGTCGCGTGACCGGTCCGAGGAGGTCTCGGCCTACGTCACCCCGCTGGTCCGCAAGCTCGCGGCCCAGCACGGCGTCGACCTCAACAGCATCGAGGGCACCGGCGTCGGCGGCCGCATCCGCAAGCAGGACGTGCTGGACGCGGCCAAGAAGGCCGAGCAGCCGGCGGAGGAGGCGGCCCCGGCCGCTACCGCCGAGGAGAGGCCGGCCGCGGCCCCGGCCGGGAAGAGCTCGCAGGCGGTCGAGGCACTGCAGGCCAAGCGCGGCTCGCGGGAGAAGATGTCGCGGCTGCGCAAGGTGATCGCCACCCGGATGGTGGAGTCGCTGCAGACCAGCGCGCAGCTGACCACGGTGGTCGAGGTCGACGTGACCAAGGTCGCCCGGCTGCGCAACCGCACGAAGGTCGACTTCGAGAAGCGCGAGGGCGTGAAGCTGTCGTTCATGCCGTTCTTCGCGCTGGCGGCGATCGAGGCGCTCAAGGAGTACCCGAACGTCAACGCCAGCGTCGAGGGCGACGAGATCATCTACCACGCCCAGGAGAACCTCGGCATCGCCGTCGACACCGACAAGGGCCTGATCGTCCCGGTCATCAAGGACGCCGGCGATCTCAACATCGCCGGGCTCGCCCGCAAGATCGCCGATGTGGCCGAGCGGACCCGGACCAACAAGATCGGCCCGGACGAGCTGGGCGGCGGCACCTTCACGCTGACCAACACCGGCAGCCGGGGCGCGCTGTTCGACACCCCGATCATCAACCAGCCGCAGGTGGGCATCCTCGGCACCGGCGCGGTCGTCAAGCGCCCGGTCGTGGTCGCCGACGAGGACGGCGGGGAGACCATCGCGATCCGCTCCATGGTTTACCTGGCGCTCACCTACGACCACCGGATCGTTGACGGTGCCGACGCGGCGCGGTTCCTCAGCAGCATGAAGACGCGCCTGGAGGACGGCAGCTTCGAGGTCTGAGGCGACGGCGCGACCGCACAGGGAGGTGCTGCCATGACCCCGCCCCGCAGGACGGTGGCGATCACCGGCGCGAGCGGGCTGATCGGCAGCGCCTTGTCCACGGCGCTGCGGGAGCGCGGCGACCGGGTGCTGCACCTGGTCCGCCGCGCCCCGCGGGCCGTCGAGGAGCTCCCGGACGGGGTCCAGGAGGCCGACTGGGAACCCGAGGAGGCCCGGCTCGACCCGGCCGTCCTCGAGGGCGTCGACGCGGTCGTCCACCTCGCCGGTGCCGGCGTGGCTGACCGCCGCTGGACCGACTCCTACCGGGCCACCCTGCGCCGCTCCCGGATCGAGGGCACCCGCGCGGTAGCGGCCGCGGTCGCCGAGCACGGGGGCGGGATCCGGCTGCTGTCCGCGTCGAGGGTCAGCTACTACGGCGAGCGCGGCGCGGACGTGCTCACCGAGGACAGCGGCCACGGGACCGGCTTCCTCGCCGAGCTGTGCCGCGACTGGGAGGCCGCCACCTGGCGCGCCCAGCAGGCCGGCGCGCCGGTGGCGCACCTGCGCAGCGGCATCGTCCTCTCCCGCGACGGCGGGGCGATGGGACGGCTGCTGCCGCTCGCCCGGTTCGGGCTCGGCGGGCCGCTCGGCTCGGGCCGGCAGTACTGGTCCTGGATCACGCTGCACGACCACGTCCGCGCGGTGCTGTTCCTGCTCGAGCAGCGCCAGCTCACCGGTGCCGTCAACGTGACCGGGCCCTCCCCGGCCCCGCAGGCCGAGGTCGTGAAGGAGCTGGGCGAGCAGCTGCGCCGACCCGCGCGGGTGCCCGCGCCGACCATCGCGCTGCGGCTGGCCCTCGGCGAGATGGCCACCGAGATCCTGGGCAGCCAGCGTGCGCTGCCGACGGTGCTGCAGGATGCCGGGTTCTCGTTCGACCACCCCCACCTCGAGGCCGCGGTGCGCTGGCTGGTGGGCACCGAGCCGGTCGCGCCCGGACCGGTGCCGCGCTGAGCGGCGGCGAGGAGCTGATGGGCGACCCGTCCGCTGGCCTGCCCAGCGACCTGTCCGCCGAGCTGGACCGGCAGCTGCAGCGGCTGCTGGACCTGGGCTACCCGGCCCTCGCCGGCCTCACCGCTGACGAGCTGACCGCGCGAGTCGCCTCGCTGCGGGACCTCGTCGCCGGTCGACCGGTCGAGACCGGCGCCGGGACGGTGCCGGTGCTGCTCGTGGTGCGCGACTCGCTGGTGCCGGTCGCCGCGGCCGTGGAGCGGGTCCGGGTGCGTGGCCGCGCCGGGTGGACGGACATGGCCGGCGAGCTGAGCGGCTACCGGCCGATCGCGGGGGTGGACCTGCCTCCAGGCGAGGTCTACCTGCTGCTGGACGTCTCCACCGGGCCGGACACCCTCGGCGTCGCGCCGCGGGAGGCCCTGCCCGGGATCGTCGCGGCCGGCCGCACCCCGCTGACGATCGAGGAGGGACTGGCGCTGATGACCCACCGTCCAGAGGTGTTCGCCGAGCACAACGCCTACCAGGCGCTCGGTTCCCGCGCGGCCAACAAGCGGATCCCGAGCTTCTGGGTCAGCAAGGGGGCCCCGCGGCTGGGATGGTGCTGGGAGGGCAACCCGCACAGCTGGCTCGGGGCCGGGTCGGCGGCGACCCGGGTGGGCGCGGCGGCCGGCTGACCTGCGGTGTCGCCGCCCCGGGCCGGGTGCTGACTGCTGCCCGCCTGCCGGTCGCGCTGCCGCTGGCTCCGAACCGGCGTGACGGCGAGTGCGCCCTCAGCTGTCGTCGCCCGTCGGCCGCCAGTCGTGGATGCGCCACCCGCCGGGACCGCTGGTGAGGACGACACACACGTCGTGGGCCTGCGCCGGCTCCGTGATCCCACCCGCTCCGGCAGGTCCTCCCGTGATGCGGTAGGCGGCTCGGCTCACCTGGGCGGTGACCACGCGCCGCCCCGGCCGGTCGCGGACGACCTCCGCGCCCGCCACCGTGAAGGCCAGCCCGGGATAGGTCACGCCCAGCCCGACCGCCTCCTCCAGCGCCGCCCGGTCGTGCGCCATGGCCGGGGACCCGCGGGCCAGCGCACGCTCCAGCGCGCCGGTGCCGGGCTCGCGCCAGGCCTCGGCGCGGGCGTCGAGCAGCCGCTGCA
>NZ_WIQI01000124.1 GCF_009602535.1 Ornithinicoccus halotolerans
CGCCGACGTCTTCCGGCCCACCGCCGTGGTCACCACCGAGGGCGTGCCCTGGGTCTTCTTCGGGCGCCGTGACGCCGGCGGCGCGACCGTCTGGGGCACTCGCTGGTCCGCGGCCGACGGGTGGGGTGAGCCGGAGCCGGTCTCCGACACTGACCAGCCCTCCTTCAACCAGGAGGCGGTCGCCCACGCCGACGGCAGCCTCGAGGTCTGCTGGCAGGGGCGGCAGGGCGAGCGGTTCGCGATCTTCGCGCGGCGCTTCTCCGGTACCGCCTGGGGCGCCACCGAGGCAGTGAGCGTGGGGTCGGAGGCCAACGTGTGGGACCCCACCCTGGCGGCGTTCGAGGACGGGACCACGGCCTATGGCTGGTCGGAGTACGTCGGCGGGTCCTACCGGGTCGTGGTCCGGCGGCGCAGCGGTGACGGCGGGCTGGGGGAGCCCCGCGCGCTCACCGCGGGCAGCGACTACGCCCTGCACCCCCAGCTCGCGGTGACCCGCGACCAGCAGCTGTGGTGCGCCTTCGACCTGATCACGGTCACCGGCCACGGCGGCAGCGGGCCGACCAAGCTCCGGCCCGCCGCCGAGGTCGGCGCCGACCCGGCCGACGTCGAGGGGGTGCGGCCCGGCGGCGAGAGCGTCCCGCCAGAGCTCCTCCCCGACGTCCAGGCCTCCATCCAGGTCGTCGCCATCACCGACACCGGCGTGGTGGCCGCCCCCGGGGAGCTGGCGCCGCGCCTCGACGTCGTGCCCACCGCCCTGCCCAAGCTCGTGGCCACCGACGACGGCGGGCTTGCCGTGGCCTACCGGGTGCACCGGCGGCTGCCCCTAATGACCTACTACTGGGAGGTTGCCACCCAGGTCCTGGCCGGGGACGGATGGCAGCCGCCGACGACGTACAGCGGCACGGACGCCGGCCTGGAGGAGGTGGCCATCGCCGCCGCCGACGGCGGTGCCGTGGTCGTGGCGCAGACCGACGCCCGGCTGCAGGTGGCGCTGGACTGGACCGAGGGCTTCGGCGGTCGGGAGTGCCCGTACCTGCACGAGCACCACGGCGAGATCGTGTGGCACGGCGTCCACGGCGTGGGCACCGTCGTGCTCGGACGGACCGACAGCGCCGGCGCCGTCCCCTCCGCCTCCGCCGGGCAACCGGCCACCCGGATGCACGCCGGGGACCGGCCGGAGGCCCGCCGCTGGGCCGAGCCGGTCCAGCGCCGCACGGAGCGCTACAGCGTCCGGTCCGGGGACCGGGAGCTGCGGGTGTACTGGGGCGACCTGCACCGGCACTCGCTGGTCAGCCGGTGCACCGCCGGTGACGACCCGTCGCTGGAGGACTTCTACCGCTATGCCTGGGACGTCTGCGAGTACGACTTCTGGGCGGTCACCGACCACGCGGAGAACTCCTCGGACTACCAGTGGTGGTCGATCCAGAAGATCGCCGACCTCTTCCACATCGACCAGCGGTTCGTGCCGCTCTACGGCTTCGAGTGGACCTCGGCCGCCCATGGCCACCAGAACGTCATCTACGGTGACGTCGAGCGCGGCGCCCCGATCTTCTCCGCGTTCGCAGCAGGCAGCACGGACCCGGCGGGCCTGTGGGACGGGCTGGAGAAGCATCCGCAGTACCCGGCGGTCACCATCCCGCACCATCCCGGTGCGGCGATGGTCTACAACGACTGGGACTACCACCACCCCTCCTACAGCCGGTTGTGCGAGATCTTCCAGGCCTGCCGCGGCAACTACGAGGCGCTGGGTGCCTTCCGGTCCTACTCCGATGCGACCCGGGAGGGGACCTTCACCCTCGACGGGCTGTTGCGCGGGCACCGGTTCGGCTTCGTCGCCTCCTCCGACCACGGCCACGGTGCCAGCTATGTCGGGGCGTACGCGGAGTCGCTGGACCGCGCGTCCATCTTCGAGGCGCTACACGGCCGGCGTACCTTTGCCGCTACCACCCGCGACGTGCTCATCGACCTGCGCCTCGGCGACGCCATGGTGGGTGAGGAGGTGACGCTGGAGGGGGACCGGACGTTCACCGTGCACGCCGAGGGCTACACCGACGTAGCGCGGGTAGACCTGCTTCGCGACGGCGAGGTGGTGCACGCGACCGAGCCCGGCCATCCGGTTCCCGACGGGCAGGTCTCCGTGCCGCTGCGGATCGAGTGGGGCGGGGCCCAGGACACGGTCCGGTGGGACGGCCGGATCAGCATCGCGGGCGGCCAGGTCGTGCAGACCCCCTACTGGAGCCCGGACGTCGTCGCGGCGTCAACCACCGAGGTCGCCTGGGCCAACACGACGCACAGCTACGGGGAGCCGTACGGCTCACAGCGCGGCGGCATCGAGCTCACCCTGGTGGGTCCCGAGGAGGCGACCGTCTCGCTGCGGACCGAGGAGGGGGCGGGGTACGACGTCGCGCTGGCCGACCTGGTCCGGCAGCCGGTGCACCCGGTGGCTGTTCCGGACGGGCACCTCCGGCTCGAGCCCGGATTCGGCGGCCTCAGCAGCCTCGGCACCACCTCGATCGACCTCAGCTGGACCGACCCGGCGCCGCCGCGCGACCGGACGGCCTTCTACTACGCACGGATCGTCCTGGCCGACGGCGAGATGGCCTGGGCCTCGCCGATCTGGGTGTCCTGACGCGCCTGCCCGAGCGAGGCCCTCGTCTCGCGGCCGCCTGCAGGTCAGCGCCAGTAGAATCCCCGGGCATGTGCCGTGGTCAGTCCATCCTCCCCGGTCCTGCCGCGTGGTAGGTCACCAGCTGCCGCAGGAGGACGGTTACCGGGTCGAGCCGGCAGCGAGACGGGACGGCCGCGCCGTCGTGGAGGTGCTCGCCGAGTCCTTCAGTGGGTACCCGTGGACGTCCTGGATCGTGCCGGCCGAGGGGCACGGGCAGCGATTGCGGGCGTTGTTCGACCTGACCGTGACAGCGATCGCCCTTCCGTACGGCGACGTGTGGGTGGCTCGGGGGCCCGGCGCGGGCGCGACCATCGTCGGTGGGGTCGTCGTGCTGCGTCCGGACCGGCAGGTGCCGCCGGAGGTGTGGGAACAGGCGGGTGCTGCCCAGGCGGACGTGATGGGCGATCGGCTGGCGGCTGCGACACAGGCAGAGGCCGCCTGCGCCGGTCTGCGTCCCGCCGACCCGCACCTGACCGTGGCGACGATGGCGGTGCACCCCCGCCACCGTCGGCGCGGCGTGGCGAGCGCGCTGCTGCAGCCGGTCCTCGCCCTCGCCGACGAGCTCAGGTCGCCCACCTACCTCGAGACCTCCTCGGAGGGCAACGTCGCGTTGTACCGGCGGGTGGGTTTCGCCGTCACCGGGCGCGTGGACATCCCGGACGGTGGCCCGTCGGTGTGGGCGATGCGTCGTGAGGCACGCGGCACCGGTGCGGACGAGCCACCGGGCTGATCTGGGAAGGGCTCTCCCGCGCGCGGCGGGCCGACGCGGCGCACCGGTCCCGACCGACGGACCAGGAGGGTGAGCGCGATGAGAGCCGTGATCAGCGCGACGGCCGCCGCGGCCAGGAAGGCCGCCGAGAACCCGGCGGGGGACAGGGTGGCGGCCTCGGTGGGGGCTGCGTCGCTCGCCGAGATGGCCACGGCGGTGAAGGCGGCCAGCCCGAGCGAGGCACCCACCTGTGTGCTGGAGCTGGCCAGACCCGAGGCCAGCCCGGCTCGCTCGGTGGGCATGGCCGCCGCGATGACCATGGTGGTCGGCGTGAAGCTGAGGGCGACGCCGGTGGCGACCAGGAGCAGGCCTGGCAGCACGTCGCGCAGGTAGAGCATCTCCGCGGGGGTGCGCAGCAGGGATACGTGCCCCAGGGCGAGGATGACGAGCCCGAGGGCCATGCTGCGCTCGGGCCCGAGAGCCGTCAGGACGCGCGGGAGGACGAGCATCGAGACGGCCAGGCCGGTGAGCGAGGTCGGCAGCATGGCGAGGCCGGCCGCCGCCGGTGCGAGCAGCATGGTCTGCTGCAGATAGAGCGCGACCAGCACGAAGGTGGAGGCGCGTGCCGCCCCGCCGAGCACTGCCACCACCACCCCGGCGGAGAGCACCCGGGAGCGAAAGATCACCAGCGGTACCAGCGGGTCGGGGACGATGCGCTCTACCCGGACGAAGACGACCAGCAGGATCAGGGCGGCGCCCGTTGCCGCCACGACGTGCGGCGACGCCCACCCGTGGTCGGGCAGGCTCAGCGCGGCGTGCGAGAGGGCGATCACGGCACCCGAGATCGTGGCCGAGCCCACCACGTCGAAGCGGCGCCCCCGGCCGGTGCTGTCCGTGCCGTCCAGCAGGAGGGGCCCGATCACCACGGCCACGGCCGTCAGGGGCATGGTTGCGAAGAACACCCATGACCACCCGTGCGTCTCGGTGAGCAGGCCACCGGCCACGACGCCGGTGGCTCCGCCCAGGGTGGACGCGGCGCCCCAGGCGCTCATCGCTCGCACTCTGGACGCGCCGGGGAAGGTGAGGAGCAGCAGGGACATGGCGGCCGGGCTGAGCGCCGCCGCACCGGTGCCCTGGACGAGCCTTCCGACGACCAGGGCCCCCTCGCCGTTGGCGGTGCCGGCGACGAGGCTGCCGACGGTGAAGACCCCGGCCCCGAGGACGAACATCCGCCGTCGGCCGACCACATCGGCGGCACGCCCCGCCAGGAGGAGCAACCCGCCGAACGCGAGCACGTAGGCGTTGACGACCCACGCCACCCCGCCGGGACCCAGTGCGAGGTCGCGCTGGATGGAGGGCAGGGCCACGTTGACGATCGAGGTGTCCAGCATGACGACGAACTGGGCCGACACGAGCAGCACCGCCGCGGCCCGGCGCCGGAGCCGGGCGCGGTCCGAGGGCCAGGAGCGGGCCGACCCTCGCCGGTCGAGCTGCGGGTCGACCCCGGCGGGTGCGGCGCTCACCGGTTCTCCTCGCTGTTCTCGCCGTGGACCAGAGGCAGGTACGCCGCGGGCGCCCACCCTGCCAGGACCTTCGGACGAAGGGTGGCGCCGAGCCGGCGGTAGAAGCGCTGGGCACCGGTGTTGTCCGGCTCCATGCCCCAGACGACCAGCAGCTCCTCGGCTGCGACGGTGCCGGCCATGGCGATGAGCAGCTGCCTGCCCAGCCCGTACCCGCGCGCGTGCTCCCGGACGAAGACGTCGTCGACGGCCAGCAGCTCCGTCCCGCTCCACAGGTGCAGCCGGCGGGTCGCCGAGACGTAACCCAGCGCGTGGCCACGCTGCTCGGCGAGCAGCACGGTGACGTCGTCGCGGCCCAGCAGGTCCTGCCAGCCCTCAACCGTCACCTGGACATGCTCGAGGTCGCCCTCGAGCTCGGCGATGGCGAGCACGAGCGCGTGCACCGCGGCGGCGTCGGCCGGGGTGGCGCGACGGATCGTCACGGCAGCCGCGGTGCTGCAGGGAACGTTGGTGGCCGTGGTGGTGGTCATGACTGTCCTCCTGGTGAGTGGAAAGCAGGGGTCCTGGTGTCACGGTCCCGCCGGTGCCCGACTCTTCGCGCCGGTGGAATCACCGGGGTTGCTCGGTCGGGCACCGGCGGGTGGTGGGGGCTCACTCGGCGGTGACCGCCCGCAGGACGTCGATACGGGTGGCCCGCCGTGCCGGGAGTAGACCGGCCAGCAGCCCGGCCGCGAGGGCGACGGTGACGACCACGGCAAGCCGGCCTGTCGGCAGGGCCACGGCCAGCGGAGCGTGCTGGCCCAGCGCGCCGACGGTGGCTGCCCCCATGCCGACCCCCAGGCCGAGCCCGAGGAGGCTGGCCAGGGCGGCGATCAGGACTGCCTCGGCCCGCACCATCCAGCTGACCTGGCGACGTGAGGCGCCGACGGCCCTGAGCAGACCGATCTCCCTCGTGCGTTCCGAGACCGACAGGGCGAGGGTGTTGGTGATGCCCAGCAGGGCGATGGTCATGGTGAGGACGAGCAGCACCGTCACCAGACCGAGCACCTGCTCGACAGTGGCGCCCCGGGCTGCGGCCGCGGTCGCCTGGTCCCTCACGTCGGCGGTCGGGTGGTCCACCAGCGCGGCCTCGACCGAGGCCTTCGCTGTCTCGACGTCGACGTCGTCGGCCACCGTGAGCAGGACGCTGGCGTCCAGGTCCTCCCTGAAGTGCTCCGCGTAGGTCTCCAGCGAGACGAACCAGCTGGTGGACAGGGCCTGGGCGTCGAGGGGGTCCAGGATCCCGACGACCTCCAGCTCCTGCTCGCCGGTGTACGAGAAGGTCATCGCAACCGTGTCACCGACCACGAGGTCACGTTCGTCGGCGACGGACTGCGCAACGACCACGCCACCCGTCTGCAGCGCGTCCAGGGAGCCCGCCGTGAAGTCCAAGCTGGTGACCGCTGTCACCGTTGCCGGGTCGATGGCCGCCAAGGCGCTGGTCGTGCCGTCGTCGAGCCAGTGCCCGTACCGGACGCGGGACGTCACGAGCACCTCGGGCAGCTGGTCCACCTCCTCGACGACCTGCGGTGACAGACCGCCGAGCATCTCCGCGCGTGAGCTCTCGATGACCAGGTCGGCGGTGACGGTCTCGCGGTAGGTCCCCGACAGGCCCTGTTGGAGCGAGGTCGCCACCACGGTCATGAAGGCGATGAGCGCCAGGCTCAGCGCCAGCGCCATGGCGGTGGCGGTGGTGCGGCGCGGTGCTCGAGCGGCGGACTGGCGCGCGAGTCGGCCGGGCAGCCCCATCCCGGCCAGTGGCGCACCGACCAGCCAGGCCAGCACCGGCGTGACCACCGGACCCTGCAGGGCGACGCCGACGACGGTCGCGACGGCCGCGGGGGCGAGCACGAGCGCGGGTGCGCCCGCCAGGACCGCTCCCGTCCCGGCGAGGCCAGCCACCAGTGGCAGGAGCCTGAGACCGACACCCAGCGGGCTGCGGGATGTGGCACCTGGCGACACCTCGGCGGAGTCACGCAACGCCTCGACCGGAGCGACCCAGGCGACCCGACGTGCCGCTCCGATGGCGGCAACGACGGTGACCAGCAGGCCGAGCCCGAGGGACACCGCGACGGTGGAGGCTGAGACGACGGTTGGTCCGTCGGGCAGGGCGGTCCCGAAGGCCGCGCTGAGGCTCCGCAGCCCGTCGGCGGCCAGCGCCCCGAGCGCGATCCCG
>NZ_WIQI01000125.1 GCF_009602535.1 Ornithinicoccus halotolerans
GAGACCGGGGTGCGCTCGACCAGCGCCCGGGAGGTGACCATCTCGCTCACGTAGAGGGAGGTGGCCTCGCCGGCGCCTACGGCAGCGCGCCGGAGGGTGCCATGGTGGCCCGCGACGCCGAGATCGACCTGGCCGTCGAAGAGCTGGAGCCGGCCGCCTCGCGGGTGCGGGCGGCGGCCGTGGCGGTCGAGGGCTACGTGCTCTCCGAGGAGCTGCACCCGGACCCCGAGACCCAGGACGGCCACGCCACGCTGGTGCTCTCGGTGCCGTCGCAGCGGCTGGACCGCGCGCTGGAGCAGCTCGCCGAGATCGGCGAGGAGCGCGGCCGCAGCGTGTGGAGCGAGGACGTCACCGCCGACTACGTGGACTCCGCCGCCCGCGTCGAGACCCTGCAGGCCAGCGTCGAGCGGACCCGGCGGCTGATGCAGCAGGCGGAGTCGATCGAGGACATCGTGGCCCTGGAGCGGGAGCTGGCCCGCCGCGAGGCGGACCTGGACGCGCTCACGGCGCACGTGGCGGCGCTGGAGGACGACGTGGCCCGCTCCGCCCTCACCGTGCACCTGACCGCCAGCGACGAGCTGGCGCAGCAGGCCGAGCCGGCGCCGGCCGGGTTCCTCGCCGGACTGGACCAGGGCTGGGCGGCGTTCACCGCGTTCGTCACCGGCGCGCTGACGGTGCTGGGCGCGCTGCTGCCGTTCCTGCTGCTGGCACTGGTGCTGCTGGTCCCGGCGGCCGCGCTGCTCCGGCGCCGCCGCGCGCGAGCCTGAGGCGGGCGGCTACGCCGGCTCGACGTCGCCGCCGCTGACCCGGTGCACCAGCTCCACGACCCGGGTCAGCACGGTGGGGTCGGTGTCGGGCAGCACGCCGTGGCCGAGGTTGAAGATGTGTCCCGGGGCCTGCCGGCCCTCCTGCACGATCTCCACGACCCGGCGCTCGAGCGCCTCCCACGGCGCGAACAGCAGCGCCGGGTCGAGGTTGCCCTGCACCGCGTAGCGGCCACCGGTGCGCTCGACCGCGTCCGGCAGCGCCACCCGGTAGTCCACGCCGATCACCTCGGTGCCGGCCTCGGCCATGTCGGCCAGCAGCTCCCCCGTGCCCACTCCGAAGTGGATGCGCGGCACACCCAGCTCGCCGACCGCCGCCAGCACCGTCTGGCTGTGCGGTGCCACCAGCCGGCGGTAGTCGGCCCGCGACAGGGCGCCGGCCCAGGAGTCGAACAGCTGCACCGCGGCGGCACCGGCCTCCACCTGCACCCGCAGGAAGGCCGCGGCGATCCCGGCCAGCCGTGCGCACAGGTCCGACCACAGCCGCGGGTCCCCGTGCATGAGGGCCTTGGTCCGCTCGTGGTTGCGGGAGGGGCCACCCTCCACTAGGTAGGACGCCAGCGTGAACGGCGCGCCGGCGAACCCGATCAGCGGCGTCTCCCCCAGCATCGCCACGGTGCGCCGCACCGACTCGGCGACGTCCGGCACCTGCTCGGGCTGCAGCGGCGGCAGCCGGTCCAGGTCGGCCCGGGTGCGGAACGGCTCGGCCACGACCGGGCCCACGCCGGGGACGATGTCCAGGTCCACCCCCACCGCCTGCAGCGGCACCACGATGTCGCTGAACAAGATCGCCGCGTCCACGCCGTGCCGGCGCACCGGCTGCATCGTGATCTCGGCGACCAGCTCGGGGGTGCGGCAGGCCTCGAGCATCGGCACTCCCTCGCGGAGCTGCCGGTACTCCGGCAGCGACCTGCCGGCCTGCCGCATGAACCACACCGGGGTGTGCGGCACCGGCTCTCGCCGCGCGGCCCGCACCAGCACGCTCCCCGCCCCGGGACGGGCGGTCTGGAGGGCGGTGTCGGTCGGGCGCGCGGCGGGATCGGTCACGTCCCCGATCCTGTCATGAGGGCGTCGCACCCGGGCCCCGCGCCCGGCGTGCCGTCCACCGGTCCGGCGGGCCCGCGCCATACGCTGAGCGCGTGATGTCCCGCACCCGCACCGGTCGCCCGGGCGCGACCGGAGGTGAGCCGACGCCCGCCGGCACCGCGTTCGGGCGGGCGCTGGCCGCGGTGCGCGCGGTCACGCTGCGCCCCGAGGTGCTCGTCGAGGAGGTGCCCGCCCCCACCCGGCTGGCACCGCACGCGCTGGCGCTGTCCGGTGACGTCGTGCCCTCGCGCGCCGACGACGGGGACGCGGTGGCCACCGGGCGGTTCGTGCTGCTGCACGACCCCGCCGCCCCCGAGCCGTGGGAGAGCACCTGGCGGGTGGTCACCTACGCCAAGGCCCAGCTGGAGCCGGAGATGGGCCACGACCCCGTCCTGGGCGAGGTCGGCTGGTCCTGGCTCACCGAGGCGCTCACCGAGCGGGCCGCGGAGTACACCGCCGTGGCCGGGACCGTGACCAGCGTGCTGTCGGAGAGCTTCGGCGCGCTGTCCACCACGGAGGCGACCGTCGAGCTGGAGGTCCGCGCCTCCTGGTCGCCGCTGGGCGAGCCGGAGTCGCTCGAGGCCCACCTGCAGGCGTGGGGCCACCTGCTGTGCACCATCGCCGGGCTGCCGCCCCTGCCCGAGGGGGTCGTCGCGCTGCCGGGACGGCGCGGCTGATGACGGGACTGGAGCAGCAGCCGCCCACGACCGAGCCCGGGGACGGACCCGAGCCGCAGCCGCCGGTCGAGGAGCTGACCGCCCCTCGCGACGGGGTGCCCCCGGTCGTCGACACCCCGGCAGGGTTGCAGGAGGCCGTCGAGGCCCTGGCCGGTGGGGTCGGCCCGGTCGCCATCGACGCCGAGCGCGCGTCCGGGTACCGCTACGGCCAGCGCGCCTACCTGGTGCAGCTGCGCCGCGCCGGTTCCGGCACCTGGCTGGTCGACCCGGTCCCGTTCCCGGACCTGGCGCCGCTGCAGCAGGTGCTGGCCGGCACCGAGTGGGTGCTGCACGCCGCGACCCAGGACCTGCCGTGCCTGGCCGACCTGGAGCTGCGGCCCTCCCGCCTCTTCGACACCGAGCTCGGGGCCCGGCTGGCCGGGCTGCCCAAGGTCGGCCTGGCGGCCGTGCTCGGCCACTACCTCGGGGTGGGGCTGGCCAAGGAGCACTCCGCGGTCGACTGGTCCACCCGCCCGCTGCCCGAGCCGTGGCTGCGCTACGCCGCGCTGGACGTCGAGCTGCTCGTCGAGCTGCGGGACGCGCTGGCCGCCGACCTGGAGCAGCAGGGCAAGGACGGCTGGGCGGCCGAGGAGTTCGACGCGCTCACCCGGTTCACCGGGCCGGACCGGCGGCCGGACCCGTGGCGGCGCACCTCCGGCATGCACAAGGTCCGCTCCCGTCGGGTCGCGGCCCGGGTCCGGGAGCTGTGGCGGGTCCGGGACGAGATCGCCCAGGAGCGCGACGTTTCCCCCGGCCGGGTGCTGCCCGATGCCACCCTGATCGACCTCGCGGTGAGGGCACCCCGCGACCCCGCCGCCCTGGGCGGCGACAACGCCGAGGCCACCCGGTCCCGCCGGCGGCGCGCCAACACCGGGCTGCTGCGGCACCAGCGCCGCTGGCTGCAAGCGATCCGGGAGGCCAGTGACCTGCCGGAGGACCAGCTGCCCGAGCTGGCCCGCCGCACCGACGCGCCCCCGCCGGCGCGCGCCTGGGTCGACCGCGACCCGCTCGCGCACGCCCGTCTGGTCCAGGTCCGGGAGGAGCTGGCCGCTCTCGCCGAGCAGCACGCCGTCCCGGTCGAGAACCTGATGACCCCGGACACGCTGCGCCGGGTGCTGTGGCACCCGCCGGCCCCGGCCGAGGACCCGCCCGAGGGCATGGAGGAGGGCGAGGACGAGGCCGCCCTCAGCGCCGCGCTCGATGAGAGATTCGCCACGCTCGGCGCCCGCCGCTGGCAGCGGCGGCTCGTGGTCCCCGTGGTCGCCCGGGCGCTGCGTGACCACCGCTGATGCGGTGCTGACCAGCTGTCACCGGCCCCGAGGCACCCGCGTGCTGTGGTATCAATAGTGAGTCAAGCCTTGCTCAACACTCGGCATGGGATTCGAGCGTTATCTCATATCTGATCTACAGTGACCGGCATGACGCAGACGTACCTGTCCCGCATCGGCAACCTGATCCGGGACGCGCGCCGGCACCAAGACCTGACCCAGGCCGAGCTGGCCGCCCTGCTGGGCACCAGCCAGAGTGCCGTGGCCCGCATCGAGCAGGGCAAGCAGAACCTGTCGCTGGAGATGCTGGCCCGCATCGGTGAGAAGCTGGACTCCGAGATCGTCTCGGTCGGCAGCGCCGTCCCGCAGAACCTGCGCATCACCGGCGGCGTCAAGCTCTCCGGTGAGATCGACGTGCGTACCTCCAAGAACGCCGCGGTCGCGCTGTTGTGCGCCTCGCTGCTCAACAAGGGCCGCACCACGCTGCGCAACCTGGCCCGCATCGAGGAGGTCAACCGGATCACCGAGGTGCTGACCAGCATCGGGTTCCGGATCCGCTGGCTGCCGGACTCCTCGGACCTGGAGATCGTGCCGCCGCCCAGGATCGACCTGGACTCGATGGACGAGACGGCCGCGCGCCGCACCCGGACCATCATCATGTTCCTGGGCCCGCTGCTGCACGAGTTCGACAACTTCGAGCTGCCCTACGCCGGCGGCTGCGACCTGGGCACCCGCACCGTCGAGCCGCACATGATCGCGCTGCGGCAGTACGGCCTCGACGTGACCGCGACGATGGGCTCCTACCACGCCACCGTCGACGCCTCCCGGCGCCCGACCAAGCCGATCGTGCTCACCGAGCGGGGCGACACCGTCACCGAGAACGTGCTGCTCGCGGCGGCCCGCCACCCGGGCACCACGGTCATCCGCAACGCCTCAAGCAACTACATGGTGCAGGACCTGTGCTTCTTCCTGCAGCAGCTGGGGGTGCGGGTCGACGGCATCGGCACCACCACGCTGCGGGTGACCGGCGTGCGCGAGATCAACGAGGACGTGGAGTTCTCCCCCAGCGAGGACCCCATCGAGGCGATGAGCCTGCTCGCCGCGGGCGTGGTGACCGGCAGCGAGATCACTATCCGCCGGGTGCCCATCGAGTTCATGGAGATCGAGCTGGCGGTGCTGGACACCATGGGGCTGCAGTACGAGCTGTCCGAGGAGTACCCCTCGGCCAACGGCCACACCCGGCTGGTCGACCTGCGCACCGTGCCGGGCCGGCTGCGGGCGCCGCTGGACAAGGTCCACCCGATGCCCTTCCCCGGCATCAACATCGACAACCTGCCGTTCTTCGCGATCATCGCGGCGTGCGCCGAGGGCTCGACGCTGATCCACGACTGGGTTTACGAGAACCGCGCCATCTACCTCACCGAGCTCACCACGCTCGGTGCCAAGGTGCACCTGATGGACCCGCACCGGGTGATGATCGAGGGTCCCACCAAGTGGCGCGCCGGGGAGATCATGTGCCCGCCGGCGCTGCGCCCGGGCGTGGTGATCCTGCTGGCGATGATGGCCGCGCCGGGGGTCTCGGTGCTGCGCAACGTCTACGTCATCAACCGCGGCTACGAGGACCTGGCCACCCGGCTGAACAACCTGGGCGCGGGCATCCAGACCTTCCGCGACATCTGAGCCTTCAGCGCCAGCGGCGCAGCACCCGGCTCAGTCCCTCGGCGAACGCGGCGCTGGAGAGCAGGAGGTACTCCGGGAACCGCCGCCGCACCAGCGGGTGGACCCGGCTGCCGGCCAGCGTCAGGGCCGCGCCGACCACGGCCACCCGTGCCGGGCGGGCGGCCAACGTGCCCAGCGTGAACCGCAGCAGGTCGGTCCCCTCCTCCCCGGCCGCGCGGGCGTACACCTTGACGGGCACCCCGTTGACCGCCTGCCGGAGGACGCCGTAGGGGCTGGCGGCCAGCTGCTCCCGCGCGACCTGGTGCATCCGGGGCGTGGTCAGCGGAGCCGGGAAGCGCACGCCGCGGCGGGCCAGCACGCCGTGCGCCACGACCCCGGCGACTGAGCCGGCGGCCAGCGCCGTCGCGACCGGCAGCATCCGCCGCGGCTGCGGCACGCCGACGGCCAGCAGGAAGTACTCCGCCATCACCGGCCAGGAGACCGCCTCGGCCGCGCCCCAGGCGAAGGCCGCCCCGGCGAGCACGGCGGTGCGGCGGCCGTCCAGCCACACCCAGGACGGCGAGTCCGGCCACGGGACCGCGGCGCTGTCGTCCCGCAGCGCCTGCACCGCCGCCCGCACCGTCTCGGCGCTCGTGGTGGCGCAGTCCCGCGGTGACAGCGGCTCCCCGAACCGCAGCACCACCCCGGCCGGGCGCAGCCGCCCGCTCTTGGGCAGCACCTGGTCGGTGCCGCTGATGCCCACCGGCACCAGCGGCACCTCCAGGTCCTGGGCCAGCCGCAGCGCCCCGGACCGGAACCGGCCCAGCCGGCCGTCGGTGGCTCGGGTGCCCTCCGGGTAGATCACGACGGTGCCGCCCTGGCCGAGCACCGGGGCGGCCGCCTCCCGCAGCGCGGCGTAGCCGTCGCCGTCCCGCCGGATCGGCAGGGGGCCCACCAGGCCGGTCACCACCCAGCGCCGCCAGCTGCTCGTGAACCAGTAGTCCGCCGCGGCGACGAAGACCGGCCGCCGGGCCGGCGACAGCGTGGCCAGCAGCACGGCGGTGTCGGCGTGCGAGCAGTGGTTGGCGACCAGCACCGCCGGGCCGTCCGGCGGCCGACCGCC
>NZ_WIQI01000126.1 GCF_009602535.1 Ornithinicoccus halotolerans
GGTGAGCCAGTCATACAGGCTCATGCCTTCGTCCAGGTGCAGCCCGCGGCCGGCTGCTTCGAGGGCGACCCGGACGGCGAGCTGGTCGGCTTCCAGCCGGGCCGCCCAGGCCTGGCCCAGCTCGGCGGGCAGCTGGGCGCTGGTGGCCCGCGGCAGTGCCGCGGCCTCGACCGCGGCCGCCGCCAACGCCACCCTGGCCCGCGCCAACGGCCCCTGCACCGGCACCCCGGTCTCGGTCACCACCACCTGACCCGCCCCGGCCTGCCGTTGCGGCCCCTGCCCGCCGGGCCCGTCACTGCCGGGACGGTCCAGCAGCAGCGTGTCCCCACCGCCGGCGTCCCCCTGCCCGCGGCCCCTGCCGGACCCGCCACCGCGCTCATCTCCGAACACGTGTCCAGCATCCCACCCGGCTCCGACAGTGCCCGTCGCACCCGAACCCGTGTGGACGACACCGCACCGAGCGGCTCGGTGTGGACGCTGTGCAGCAGCGCCGGGCGGGCCAGCGGCAACGCTGCGGGGCATGGCTCGGGCTTGGTCCCGTGCCGTCCTAGAGTGGCGGTGTGAGCCCGACTGAGGAGACCCTGCTGGACCTGTCGCTGTCCCGGGGGTCGCTGGACCGCAGCCAGGCCGCCCGCCGGGAGCCCGACGTGCTGCAGCGGGCGTTGAAGAGCTCCCGCACCCGGGTGCTCGACCTGGCCGACGGGCGGGTGCGCACCTGCCGGGTGGACGGTCAGCTGCGGCTGGTGCTGCGGCAGCCTGGCATCGAGGACAGCCGGCCGTTGGGGTTCTGGCTGGGACGGGACCAGGACGGCGTCGACTACGTCGCCCTGGTCCATGACGACCCCACCGCTCCCGACCGGCCCGACACCTCCGCCAAGGGGTGGCGCACCCTCCGGGAGGCCGGCGCGGAGCTGAACGACACCGAGGCGGGCGTGTTCACGACCGCGCTGGCGCTGGCGCAGTGGCACGCCCGCCACCCTCACTGCCCCCGCTGCGGGAGCCCGACGGAGGTGGTCGAGGCCGGCTGGATGCGCCGCTGCCCGGAGGACGGCTCCGAGCACCACCCCCGCACCGACGCCGCCATCATCGTGGCGGTCACCGACCGCGACAACCGGCTGCTGCTGGCCCGCGGCCCGCACTGGCCGGAGACCCGGATGTCGGTCCTGGCCGGGTTCGTCGAGGCCGGCGAGTCGCTGGAGTCGGCGGTGGCCCGCGAGGTGCACGAGGAAGTCGGCATCCGCGTGCAGGACATCACCTACCGCGGCAACCAGCCGTGGCCCTTCCCGGCCTCCCTCATGGTCGGCTTCACCGCCAGGGCGGTGGACGTGGAGCTGCACATCGACGGCGAGGAGATCGTGCAGGCGGAGTGGTTCAGCCGGGGGGAGCTGGGCTGGGCCGTGCGCACCGAGCAGATCGCGCTGCCGCCGCGGGTCTCCATCGCACGCCGGCTGATCGAGGACTGGTTCGGGGACGAGCTGGAGCCCGAGCCCGGCTACGAGGGCCCGCGGACGGTCGCGCCCCGGTGACGGTGACCGGGGAGCCGGCCCGCGTCCTTGCTGCGCTCGACCCCGAGCAGCGTCTCGTCGCCGAGCAGCCGCGTGGTCCGATGTGTGTGCTCGCCGGCGCGGGCACCGGCAAGACGCGCGCCATCACCCACCGCATCGCCTACGGGGTGCACACCGGGGCCTACACCCCGGGTCGGGTGCTGGCCGTCACCTTCACCGCTCGTGCCGCAGGGGAGATGCGCACCCGGCTGCGCCAGCTCGGGGTGCCTGGCGTGTCCGCCCGCACCTTCCACTCCGCCGCGCTGCGCCAGCTGCAGTACTTCTGGCCGCAGGCCGTGGGCGGCCCACCGCCGGACGTCGTCGGACAGAAGGTCCCGGTCGTCGCCGAGGCCGCCGGTCGGCTGCAGCTGCGGCTGGACCGCACCGAGCTGCGGGACCTGGCCTCGGAGATCGAGTGGGCCAAGGTCGGGATGCTCACCGTCGAGGCCTACCGGGAGCGCGCGGGCGCGGAGCAGCGCCGCCCCGGCGGTCTCGACCCGATGGTCGCCGCCCGGGTGCTCGAGGTCTACGAGGAGGTCAAGACCGAGCGCCACGTCATCGACTTCGAGGACGTGCTGCTGCTGACGGTCGGCATCCTCGCCGAGAACCCGTCGATCGCCGAGCGGGTCCGTGACCAGTACCGGCACTTCGTCGTCGACGAGTACCAGGACGTCAACCCCGTGCAGCAGGCGCTGCTGGACCTGTGGGTCGGCGACCGTGCCGACCTGTGCGTCGTCGGCGACCCCGCACAGACCATCTACTCCTTCACCGGCGCCTCGCCCGAGCACCTGCTCGGCTTCACCACCCGCCGCCCGGACGCGCAGGTGGTCCGGCTGGTGCGCAACTACCGGTCCACCCCGCAGGTCGTGCAGCTGGCCAACGCCGTGATCGCCACCGCGCCCCGGCAGGCCGGTGTCGAGCTGCAGGCACAGGCCGGGGCGGGTCCGCAGCCGCGGCTGGTCTCCTACGACACCGACGAGGCGGAGGCGGCGGGGGTAGCGGCCGAGGTCACCCGGCTGCTCAGCGAGGGTGTCCCCGCCAGCGAGATGGCCGTGCTGTTCCGCACCAACGCCCAGTCCGCGGTGCTGGAGCAGGCGCTGGCCGAGGCGGGCGTCCCTTACCTGGTGCGGGGCGGGGAGCGGTTCTTCTCCCGCGCCGAGGTTCGCCAGGGCGTGCTGCTGCTGCGCGGCGCGGCCCGCACCGACGACGGCTCCCGGCCGCTGCCGGAGCTGGTGCAGGACGTCCTGGCCGGGGCCGGGTGGACGCCGCAGCCGCCGTCCTCCGGTGGGGCCACCCGGGAGCGGTGGGAGTCGCTGCAGGCGCTGGTGCTGCTCGCCGAGGACCTCGCCCAGGACGCTGCCGCGCGGCTGCCGGCGCTGGTCGCCGAGCTGGACCGGCGGGCCGCCGAGCAGCACGCGCCCACCGTGCAGGGCGTCACGCTGGCCTCGCTGCACGCCGCCAAGGGGCTGGAGTGGGACGCGGTGTTCCTGATCGGCTGCAGCGAGGGGCTGATCCCGATCAGCATCGCCGAGGGGCCGGCGCGGCTGGAGGAGGAGCGCCGGCTGCTCTACGTGGGGCTCACCCGGGGCCGGCGTCACCTGGTGCTGTCCTGGGCCGGCTCCCGCGGCGGCTCCTCCCGGGCGACCCGGCGGCCGTCCCGGTTCCTCGCCGCCGCCCCGGTGGCCCGGCTGCTGGGTGCCGCGCCCGGCTCCGTCCGCCCCTCCGGCCGCAACCGCGCCCCGAAGCCGCGCGCGGCCCGGGTGTGCCGCAGCTGCGGGAACGAGCTCGCCTCGGCCGCGGAGCGGAAGGTGGGCCGGTGTCAGGACTGTCCGCCCACCTACGACGAGGCGACGTTCGAGGCACTGCGGGGCTGGCGCTCAGCCACCGCCCGGGAGGCCGGTGTGCCGGCGTTCGTGGTCTTCACCGACGCCACCCTCACCGCGATCGCAGAGCAGCGTCCGGGGTCGCCGGAGGAGCTGGCCCGCGTGCCCGGCGTGGGGCCGGTCAAGCGGGAACGCTACGGCACCGAGGTCTTGGATATCCTCGCTGGTCACACTGCCACTGGACGTCCCTGAGGGCACCCTCGCCGGGGCCGATGCCCTCGCCGCCCGGGGATGGGCGCCGAAATTGTCCAATAAATGCGTTGCGCCCGCGACTCGGACGCTTCTAGAGTGACCAGCGTCCAACTCGCACGGCCCTCGTGGCCGGGTGGGGGAGCAGAGCATCAGAAAGGAGGGTGGAAGCACATGGAGAACGCCCAGCTGTTCGGAGCAATGACCGGGACCGGTACGGGTGTCCGGCTGCGCACTGCTTTCACCCTGCGCGGCCTGCGCCCAGCCGGCGGCTTCGCCCCGACCGGCGGCGTTGACGCCCCCATCTCTGCCCCTGACCCCGACGTGGTGTCTCCCGCAGCGACCTGACTCCAGGCGCCTCGCGGCCGCGGACCCCGTCACGGGTACCGCGGCCTTTTCGTCTGTCGCGGACCCGGACCAGCCCGAGGAGAGCGACATGACCGACCACAGCGACTCGAGACCGCCGCATCAGCCCGACCCGGTGTCCGGTGCCGCCCGCGCGTGGAGTGCGTGGGAGGCGACCAGCACCAGCATCGAGAGGACGAAGGTGTCCGGACGCACCCTGCCGTGCCGTGTCCAC
This sequence comes from Ornithinicoccus halotolerans, assembly GCF_009602535.1. Taxonomy (GTDB): domain Bacteria; phylum Actinomycetota; class Actinomycetes; order Actinomycetales; family Dermatophilaceae; genus Ornithinicoccus; species Ornithinicoccus halotolerans. The sequence goes on from NZ_WIQI01000126.1 coordinate 4,197, forward strand.
CCCGCGGACCTGTGGTTCGCCGAGAAGCCCGAGGAGGTCGAGCAGGCCAAGGCCCTCTGTGGCCGTTGCCCGCTCGCCCAGGACTGCCTGGCCGGCGCCCTGGAGCGCGGCGAGCCCTGGGGCGTCTGGGGCGGGCAGCTGCTCGTCGACGGCGCCGTCGTGGCCCGCAAGCGACCCCGCGGCCGGCCCCGCAAGAACCCGGTAGCCGCCTGAGCGGCCGCCACCCACCCGTCACCGTGACGCACGGTCCGACATGAACCTACGAGGAGAACCCAGATGTACAGCGCGCTCACCGACCAGGTCGCGCGCGCCGAGCACCGTGACCGGCAACGCGCCCTCGAGGCGCCGCGCCCGTCGCGGCTGGACCGGGGGCTGCTACCGCGCACCACCCGGCTCTGGCACTGGCGCGAGTGACGACCGCGGCCGCACCGGCCGCAACCCGAGGGGCGGGACCGATCCGTATCGGTCCCGCCCCTCCCGTGCATCCGGTGCCGTGCGGACGCACGCGCAGCTCAGCTGTCGAGCTCCAGGCCGGGCACGTGCCGGTCCACGACCGCCCGCGCCGGGATCTCCACCCCCATCTGGGAGAGCACGGCCGTGCCACCCATCCAGACCCGGTGGATGAGCAGGTACTGCACCGGTAGGTCCAGCCGGCGGGTGATCCGGAACGCGGTCCCGCGCGGGTCGTTCACCCGGCTCGAGACACCGCGCAGCCACGCCCGGTCGAACCGGAACGTCGGGTGCCGGACCGGCGCCACCAGCGGCTCGAAGAAGTCGAGCAGCTCCTCGGGGTCCAGGTCCACCCAGTCGCGGATGAACCCCTCCTCGCGCAGCCCGTCCAGCAGGGTGTCCGCGTCCTGTCGCAGCGCCACCCCCAGCAGCCGCCCCATCGCCAGCGGCAGCCCCTCCGGCAGCCGATCCACCGCGCCGAAGTCGAGCACGCCCAGCCGGCCGTCCGGCAGCACCCGGTAGTTGCCGGGGTGCGGGTCGGCGTGCAGCAGCCCCACCCGGTCCGGTGCGCCCAGCAGGAACCCGATGTAGCGCGGCGCCGCGCCCTCCAGGGTCGCCCGCGCGGCCGGGTCCGCCCCGGGCACGCCGTCCCCGGCACGGGCGATGAGCCGGGACAGCGGGGTGCCCTCCAGCCACTCCGTCACCAGCACCTGCTCACCGTGGTCCAGCACCGGCGGCACCTGCACCTCCGGGTCGTCGGCGTAGGCGTCGGCGAACACCTGCTGCGACCAGGCCTCCCGGCGGTAGTCCAACTCCTCCAGCATCCGTTCCTGGACCTCTTCCACGACCGCTCCGAGGTCCATGCCCGGCACCAGCGGCCGGGCCAGCCGGGCCACCCGCGCCAGCTGGCGCAGGTCCGCCGACAGCGCCGGTCCGGCCCACGGGTACTGGATCTTGACCGCGACCTCCCGCCCGTCGCGCCAGCGGGCCCGGTGGACCTGGCCGATGGAGGCGGAGGCAGCCGCCTCCTGGTCGATGTCCTGGAACCGGGAGCGCCAGTCGGCACCGAGGGACCGGGTCAGCACCGGCTCGAGGTCGCTGAACGGCACCGGCGGCGCCTGCTCCTGCAGCCTGGTGAGCGCCTCCCGGTAGGGAGCCACGAACTCGCCGGGGACGGCGGCCTCGAAGATCGACAGCTGCTGGCCGACCTTCTGCGCCCCGCCCTTGAGCTCGCCGAGCACGGCGAACAGCTCCTCGGCCGCCTGCTCCTGCTGCCGGCGGGAGACCTCCTGGGCGGAGGTGCCGGTGAGTCGCTGGCCGGCGCCCCGCACCGCCCGGCCGGCCGCTCCCAGCGGCAGCGAGGCCAGCCGGCGGGCCCGGCCCAGGCCGGTGGTCGGAACGCCCCGCTGGTCGGCCACCGCCACCTCCCCGTTCGTTGCTCGGTCCGGACCCAGCCTACGGCTGCCGACAGGAGCAGGCGGGGTGCGGCACCCAGGTCCGGGTGAGCGGGTCGGGCCACGGCAGCGAGAGGGTCCAGGACCGGCCCGCCGGGAGCGGCACCTGGTCGCGCCAGGCACGTGCCGCCAGCAGCACGGTTCCGGTCGCCAGCGGCACCAGGGGCACCGGGAGGTCCACCCAGGGGGCGGTGTCGGCGGTCCACGGGGCGGCCTGGCTGAGCAGCGCCGGCCAGGCCGGGTCGCGGTCCCGCCGGTGCAGGTCCAGGCAGCGCAGGCAGGGCGCGTCGCCCGCTTCGTCCGGTGCGGGGACCAGCGGGCCGACCGTCACGCCGTGCTCGGTGCAGACCACCGGCAGCACCGCGCCGTCGCGACCGGCGGCCGCACACGCCTCCGCGGCCGGGACCGCCTCGGCGACCAGCAGCACGGAGAGCGTCCTGGCGTCCG
>NZ_WIQI01000127.1 GCF_009602535.1 Ornithinicoccus halotolerans
GCGCGCCCTCGCCCCGCCGGTCCTGCCCGCGCCTCACGGGGTGCGCTCCACCAGCCGCAACGACCGCACGCCGCGCTCCAGGTGCCACTGCAGGAACGCCGCGACCAGGCCGCTGCCCTCCCGGCGGTGCCGCGGGTCGGAGCCGTCGGCCAGCGGCCAGTCCCCGGACAGCAGCGCCGCCAGCAGCGCCAGCGTCTCCGGGGCGGGCGCGGCCGAGCCCGGCGGCCGGCAGGACGGGCACACCGCGCCGCCGCTGGCGACGTTAAAGGCCCGGTGCGGGCCTGGCGCGCCGCAGCGCGCGCAGTCGTGGAAGCTGGCCGCCCACCCGGCGATCGCCATCGCCCGCAGCAGGTAGGAGTCCAGCACCAGGCCGGCCTCGTGGGTCGGGCCGGCCAGTGATGACAGCGCGCCGGCCAGCAGCGTGAACTGCCGCAGCGCCGGCTCGCCCTCCTCGGTGAGCCGGTCGGCGGTCTCCAGCATCGCGCTCGCGGCGGTCCATGCCTCGTAGCTGCGCGCGATCGCCTCCCCGTAGGAGGCGAGCGACTCGGCCTGGGTGACGGTGTCCAGGTTGCGGCCCTCGTAGCACTGCACGTCCACGACCATGCCGGGCTCGAGCCGGGCGCCGAACCGGGACTTGGTGCGCCGCACCCCCTTGGCGACCGTGCGCACCTTGCCCCGCCCCCGGGTCAGCAGCGTGACGATGCGGTCGGCCTCGCCCAGCTTGTGGGTACGCAGCACGATCGCGGCGTCACGGTAGAGCGGCACCTGCCCATTGTGACCCGGCCGGCTCAGGAGGCACGCGAGGACTCGCTGGCCCGCTGCGGCTCCGCCGACAGGTGGCGCAGGATCTCCTCGACCTTGGCCTTGGCATCCCCGAACAGCATCCGGGTGTTCTCCCGGAAGAACAGCGGGTTCTGCACGCCGGCGTAGCCGGTCGCCATGGACCGCTTGAACACGATGACCTCCCGCGCCCGCCACACCTCGAGCACCGGCATCCCGGCGATCGGGCTGGCGGGGTCCTCGGCCGCGGCCGGGTTGACCGTGTCGTTGGCGCCGATGACGAGCACGACGTCGGTGTCGGGCAGGTCGTCGTTGATCTCCTCCAGGCCCAGCACGATGTCGTAGGGCACCCTGGCCTCGGCCAGCAGCACGTTCATGTGGCCGGGCAGCCGGCCGGCCACCGGGTGGATGCCGAAGCGCACGTCGACGCCGCGCTCCCGCAACCTGGCGGTGAGCTCGGCCACGGGGTACTGCGCCTGGGCGACCGCCATCCCGTACCCGGGGGTGATCACCACCGAGCCGGCCCTCGCGAGCACCTCGGCGGCCTCGTCGGCGCGCACCTCCCGGTGGTCGCCCTGGTCCTCCTCGCCCGCCACGCCGCCTGCCGCCGCGCCGGAGCCGAAGCCACCGGCGATGACCGAGACGAACGAGCGGTTCATCGCCTGGCACATGATGTAGCTGAGGATGGCGCCGGAGGAGCCCACCAGGGCGCCGGTGATGATGAGCAGGTCGTTCTCCAGCAGGAACCCCGCGGCCGCCGCTGCCCAGCCCGAGTAGCTGTTGAGCATGGACACCACCACCGGCATGTCGCCGCCACCGATCGCGGCCACCAGGTGGAAGCCCAGCAGCAGCGCCAGCACGGTCATCACCGACAGCGGCAGCAGCCCCTGCCCCAGCTCGCCCTCCCCCGCCCCGCGGCCGTCGGCCAGGAACCACACCAGCAGGGCCACCGAGGCGACGATGAGGGCAAGGTTGAGCCAGTGGCGCCCGGGAAGGACCAGCGGCGCCGACCTCATCCGGCCACTGAGCTTGAGGTTGGCCACCACCGAGCCGGTGAACGTGATCGCGCCGATGAACACCCCCGCGAACACCTCGACGTCGTGGATGGCGCCGACGGCGCCGGAGGTATGGCCGTGCTCGAGGTAGGAGTTGTAGCCGACCAGCACCGCGGCCAGTCCCACGAAGCTGTGCAGCATCGCGATCAGCTGCGGCATCCCGGTCATCTCCACGGTGCGGGCCCGGATCGTCCCGATCACCGCCCCAGCGGCCATGGCTGCGCCGATGACCAGCATCGTCGGCAGCAGCGGGCGGCCCTCTCCGGCGGCCGCGTTGCGCGCCGCGAGCAGGAAGGTGGCCAGCAGCGCGATCACCATGCCGGCCATGCCGGCGACGTTCCCGCGCTTGGCCGACTCGTGCCTGGACAGCCCCGCGAGCGCCGCGATGAAGCACAGCGCCGCGATGACGTAGGCGCCCTGCACCAGGCCGGGCAGCGGGTCGGACAGCAGCAGGCCGGTCATCGTCGCCCCTCAGCCCCGCCGGAACATGCCGAGCATGCGGTAGGTGACCAGGAAGCCGCCGAAGATGTTGATGCTGGCGACCAGGACGGCCAGCGTGGCCAGCACGCTCACCACGAGGTTGTCGCTGCCGACCTGCAGGATGCCCCCGACCAGGATGATGCCTGAGATGGCGTTGGTCTCCGACATCAGTGGGGTGTGCAGGGCGTGGCTCACGCTGGTGACGACGTAGAACCCCACCACGACCGCCAGCACGAACACCGTGAGGTGCCCGAGGAAGACCGGCGGCGAGTAGGCCGCCACCAGGGCGAACAGCACCGCACCCAGCCCGGCGGCATACCACCTGCGACGCGGGTCGGGCGGTGCCGGTGGCGGCGCGGGCTCGCCGGCCTGGCTCCCGGCGCTCGCTGCCGGAGCGGGGGCCGCGGAGACCGGCACCGGCGGGGGCGGCCAGCGGACCTCCCCGTCCCGGACGACCGTGATGCTGCGCTGGACGACGTCGTCCAGGTCCAGGGCCAGCCGGCCGTCCCGCTCGGGGGTGAGCAGCCGGAACAGGTTGGCGACGTTGGTGCCGTAGAGCTGGGAGGCCTGCGCGGGCAGCCGGCTCGCCAGGTCGGTGTAGCCCAGCACCGTGACGCGGTTGTCGGTGACGACGACCTCGTCGGCCACCGTCCCCTCGCAGTTGCCGCCGTTGGCGGCGGCCATGTCGACGATCACGCTGCCGGGGCGCATCGCCGCGACGGTGCCGGCGCGGAGCAGCGTCGGGGCCGGCCGTCCGGGGATCAGCGCCGTCGTGATGACGATGTCGGCCTCCCGGGCCTCCTGGTCGTACATCGCCGCGGTCGCCTGCTCCTGCTCCTGCGTCATCTCCCGCGCGTAGCCGTCCGCGCTGACCTCGTTCGCCAGCTCCACCCTGACGAACTCCGCGCCCATCGACTCGACCTGCTCGCCGACCTCGGGCCGGATGTCGAAGGCCCGCACCACGGCACCCATCGCGATCGCCGTCCCGATCGCGGCCAGCCCCGCCACGCCGGCGCCGACCACGAACACCCGCGCCGGCGGGATCTGGCCGGCGGCAGTGACCTGCCCGGTGAACTGGCGGCCGAACACGTGCGCGGCCTCGACCACCGCCCGGTACCCGGCCACGTTGGCCATCGAGGACAGCACGTCCAGCGACTGGGCGCGAGAGATCCGGGGGACCGCGTCCATCGCCAGGGCGGTGACCCCTGCCGCCGCGAGGCGCTCCACCAGCTCGGGGCTGCGGGCGGGGGCCATCATCGCGACGACCGTGGCGCCCGGCCGCAGCAGGCCGATCTCCGCCTCCGTCGGGGCGTTCACCTTCACCACGACCTCGGCCGCCCAGACGTCCTCGGCGCTGCCGACCGCCACGCCCGCGGCCCGGTACTCCGCGTCGGGCTGGTCGGACGCCGCGCCGGCGCCGGACTCCACGACGACGTCATAGCCGAGCTTGACCAGCTGGGCGGCCGAGGTCACCGTCGCCGCGACCAACGTCTCGCCCGGCTTCGCCTCCCGGGGTATGCCGATCCGCACGAGGCCTCCTTGCCCCTCGGGTGCACCGCGAGAGCCAACCTACCGGTGAGGAGGGGCAACCGGGCGCGACACCGCCGACGCGGCCTGCGGTTCCGGCTGCGACGACCCGGCTGGGGGCTGGCGGCGCCCGAACAAATGTCCTATTCTCGTACGCATGTCCATCACGTTGCAGGGGTCTCTGCTGGACCAGTCGGAGGACGTGGGCCTGCGCCCGCTGGCCGGGGCGGTCCGTCGCACCACGCTCAGCCGCGGCGCCTGGGTGGACGTCCGCCCGGGGTGGGTGACCGGCTCGGACGAGCTGTTCACCAGGCTCGCCCTCGGCGGCTCCGCCGCGGTGGCCTGGCGCGGCGAGCGACGCGTCATGTACGAGCGGGAGGTCGACACCCCGCGCCTGCTCCGCTTCTACGACGAGGACGAGCAGCTGCCCGACCCGGTGCTGGCCGCGGCGCGGGCGGCGCTCACCGGCTACTACGCCGGCGAGCTGGGCGAGCCGTTCCGGACCGCCGGCATGTGCCTCTACCGGGACGGCCGCGACAGCGTGGCCTGGCACGGCGACCGGCACGGCCGCGGGTCGCGGCAGGACACCATGGTGGCCATCGTCTCGATCGGTGCACCGCGGGCGCTGTTGCTGCGCCCGGTCGGTGGCGGTGCGGGCGCGACCATCCGCCACGTCCTCGGGCACGGTGACCTGCTGGTGATGGGCGGGTCGTGCCAGCGCACCTGGGAGCACGCGGTGCCCAAGACGGCCCGGCCGGTGGGCCCGCGCATCAGCATCCAGTTCCGCCCGCGCGGCGTCCGTTGAGGCGGGCCGAGCCTCAGTCGCGCAGCGGCTCCAGCAGCTGTCGGACCTCCGCCGCGGAGCCGGCCTGCCCGGCCCGCCGGGCGAGCGCTTCGAGCTCAGGCAGCGCCGAGCGGCGCAGCACCGCCTTGACGTCGGGCACGGTGGCGGCGGTGGCGCTGAGCTCGCGCACCCCGAGGCCGACCAGGAGCGCGGCCAGCGCGGGGTCGCTGGCCGCGTCCCCGCACAGCGCGACCTGCACCGGGTCGGGCACCTCCTGGCACACGGTCCGCACGAGGCGCAGCACCGCCGGGTCGGCGTGGTCGGCGAGCTCTGCCAGCGCGGGGTTGCCGCGCTCGGCGGCCAGCAGGTACTGGGTCAGGTCGTTGCTCCCGATGCTGACGAAGTCCAGGCCGGCGCTCAGCTCGGCGACGCGCAACGCCGCCCCGGGCACCTCCAGCATGACGCCGACCTCGAGGCCGTCGGGGCGTCCCCCGGGGAGCCGGCCGGCGGCCTCGTCGAGGCGTGCCAGCGTCCATTCCACCTCGGCGCGCGTGGTGACCATCGGGACCAGCACCCGCACCGGGTACCGGGCGGCCACCCGGCAGACCGCCTCCAGCTGGTCGACGAGCGGTCCGGGCGCCTCCCGGAACACCCGCAGCCCGCGCACTCCCAGGAACGGGTTGGCCGCGACCGGGACCGGCAGGAACGGCAGCGGCTTGTCCCCGCCGACGTCCCAGGTGCGGACCGTCAGCGGGCGGCCCTGCAGCGCCTCCGCGACGACCGTGAGCTGCTGCACCTGCTCGGCGACCGTGGGGGTCTGCCGCCAGCCGGCGAAGAGCACCTCGGTGCGCAGCAGCCCGCACCCGTCGGCGCCGGCGGCGACCGCCGGCCCGGCCTCGGCGACGGTACCCAGGTTCGCCTCCACGGCGACCCGGACACCGTCAGCGGTCCGCCCCGGCTCGCGCGCCGCCGCCAGCGCCTGCTCCCGGCGTTGCCGGCGGCTCTCCCGGAGCTCGGCCAACCGCCGCCAGGTCGGTTCGTCAGGACCGACGTGGAGCTGCTGCCGCCGGGCGTCCACCGCGAGCAGCGTGCCGTCGGGCACGTCGGCGTCCTGGCCCGCGCCGGTGATCACGGGGAACCCGCGGGCACGGGCCACCAGCACCCCGTGCCCGGTGGCGCCGCCACGCAGGGTGACCACGCCGGCCACTCCGGCGCCGTCGAGGGTGGCGGCGGTGCCCACGTCCAGGTCGTCCAGGACTAGGACGGCCGGCTCCCCGCCGGTGCTGTCCCCGGCACCGTCCGGCCGGGCGTCCTCGCCCTGGTCCACCAGCCGCCGCAGCACGCGGCCGCCGACCTCGGTGACGTCCCGGGCCCGGTCCCGCTGGTAGGCGTCACTGAGCGCCGCCAGCTGCTCGTTCAGGCCGGTGACCTGACGCTGCCAGGCGGGTGCCGCCGGTTCGCCGTCGGCCACGGCGTCCCGGACGGGGTCGAGCAGGGCGGGGTCGCGCAGCAGCTCCAGGTGCGCCTCCACCACCGCGGCCTCCTCCTCCCCGACGACGGCACGCATCCGGGACGCCAGCGCCCGCAGCTCCCCGGCCGCCCCGCCGACGGCGTCGGCCAGCCGGGCGAGCTCCTGCTCCGGCGGGCCCGGCTGGTAGCGGCTGAGGTCCACCTGGCCCGCGCCGGCCCGCGCCAGCCTTCACCCTGTCCGACGCTGCGGGCAACCAGGTCTCGCTGAGCGACTACGCGGGGCAGAAGGTGA
>NZ_WIQI01000128.1 GCF_009602535.1 Ornithinicoccus halotolerans
CGGGACGCTCGGCGCGGCCGGGGCGCTCCTGGCGGTCCCAGCGGCGCGGCTGCTTCTGGGCGGGGGCCCAGTCGTTGCGGCCGCTGTCCTCGCCCGGGCGCACCTGGGCGCGGCGGGCTTGCTGGCTGCGGCGGGAGGCCGCGGCCTTCTTCTGGGCGGCGGTGTGACGGGGCTTCTTGGTACGGGCAGGCGTGGTGGCACGCCGGGTGGCCTTGGCCATGAGTGACTCGCTATCTGGATCGATGAGGTGGGGCGCGCCTCATCGCTGCTGTCAGCGTGACCGGACCTACCTCCGGGTGCTCGGCACCCGATGGGCCGGGCGGATCGGATCTACCCCCCGGCGGGGCCCGGCTCTCACAGGCGGGCAGTGGACCAGTCTACCGGAGACCGGGGACCGTCCCGACCACGGCCCCTCGGGGCGACGGTTCGGCAGGGCGGCCGGCGTCGGTCAGGCGTCGATGCGGTCGCGCTCCAGCTCCCCGGCGGAGTCGACGATGAAGTCCTTGCGCGGGGCGACGTTGCTGCCCATCAGCAGCTCGAAGACCTCCTCGGCACGGGCGGCGTCGGCCAGCGTGACCCGCCGTAGCGTGCGGTGCCGGGGGTCCATCGTGGTCTCGGCCAGCTGGTCGGCGTCCATCTCCCCCAGCCCCTTGTAGCGCTGCATCGGCTGCTTGACCGAGCGGCCCTTGCGCTCCAGTGCGGCCACGGTGCGGCGCATCTCGGCCTCGGTGTAGGTGTACAGGTACTCCTTCTTGCTGCCGCCCTGGCCCTTGCCCCTGCCGCCGGTGACCTCCAGCCGGTGCAGCGGCGGCATCGCGGCGTAGACCCGTCCGGCGTCGACCAGCGGCCGCATGTACCGGAAGAACAGCGTCAGCAGCAGGGTGCGGATGTGGGCGCCGTCGACGTCGGCGTCGGTCATGATGATGACCTTGCCGTAGCGGGCCAGGTCCAGGTCGAACGAGCGGCCCGACCCGGCGCCGATCACCTGGATGATGGAGGCGCACTCGGCGTTGTGGAGCATGTCCGAGACCGAGGCCTTCTGGACGTTGAGGATCTTGCCCCGGATCGGCAGCAGCGCCTGGTAGTCGCTGGAGCGCGCCAGCTTGGCCGTCCCGAGCGCGCTGTCGCCCTCGACGATGAACAGCTCGCTGCGCGCGGTGTCGGTGGTGCGGCAGTCGGCGAGCTTGGCCGGCAGCGAGGAGGACTCCAGCGCGTTCTTGCGCCGCTGGGTCTCCTTGTGCTGCCGGGCCGAGATCCGCGACTTCATCTCGGCGACGACCTTCTCCAGCAGGAGCGCGGCCTGGGCCTTGTCGGCCTTCTTGGCGGAGGTCAGCCGGGCGGACAGCTCCTTCTCCACGACCCGGGACATGATCTGGCGCACCGCCGAGGTGCCCAGCACCTCCTTGGTCTGCCCCTCGAACTGCGGCTCGGCGAGCCGGACGGTGACCACCGCGGTCATCCCGGCGAGCACGTCGTCCTTGTCGACCTTGTCGTTGCCGACCTTGAGCCGGCGGGCGTTGACCTCCAGCTGTCGGCGGAAGACCTTCAGCAGCGCCGCCTCGAAGCCGGCCTGGTGGGTACCGCCCTTCGGGGTGGCGATGATGTTCACGAAGCTGCGCATCGTCGTCTCGTAGCCCTGCCCCCAGCGCAGCGCGACGTCCACCTCGCACTCGCGCTCCACCTCGGTGGGGTTCATGTGGCCCTGGTCGTCCAGCACCGGCACGGTCTCGGTGAAGCGTCCCGACCCCTGCAGCCGCCAGGTGTCGGTGACAGCCGGGTCCGGCGCCAGGAACTCGGCGAACTCGGTGATCCCGCCGTCGTAGGCGAACACCTCCTCGTGGCTGCCGTCCTCCCCCGGCGTGCCGGGCAGCCGACGCTCGTCGCGGATCACCATGGTCAGGCCGGGCACCAGGAAGGCGGTCTGCCGGGCGCGGGAGACCAGCTCGTCGTAGGCGAACTGCGCCGACGTCAGGAAGATCTGCGGGTCGGCCCAGTACCGCACCCGGGAGCCGCTGACGCCCTTGCGGACCTTGCCGACGACCCGCAGCTCCGAGCTCTTCTCGAACGGGCGGAACGAAGCGTCCGGCGACTTCTCCCCCTGGTCGGTGAAGATCCCCGGCTCGCCCCGGCGGAAGCTCATCGCGTAGGTCTTGCCGCCGCGGTCCACCTCGACGTCGAGCCGGGCGCTGAGGGCGTTGACGACCGAGGCGCCGACGCCGTGCAGACCGCCGGACGCGGTGTAGGACCCGCCGCCGAACTTGCCACCGGCGTGCAGCTTGGTGAAGACCACCTCGACACCGGGCAGCCCGGTGCGCGGCTCGGCGTCGACCGGGATGCCGCGGCCGTTGTCGCGGACCTCGACCGAGCCGTCGGCCAGCAGCAGCACCTCGATCCGGTCGCCGAAGCCTCCCAGCGCCTCGTCGACCGAGTTGTCGATGATCTCCCACAGGCAGTGCATCAGCCCCCGGGAGTCGGTGGACCCGATGTACATGCCGGGGCGCTTGCGCACCGCCTCCAGGCCCTCGAGGACCTGCAGGTGCCGGGCCGAGTAGTCCTGCGCCATCGCTGTCGCCGCCGCCTTTCCCTCTCGTGGAGCACGCGCCGCCTCGCCCCCGCGACGGCTCCCACGCAGGTTAACCCCCCGCGGCCCGCCCGCCGTGCAGGCGCGTCGAGGGCAGCGACGGGAGTACGGCGACCGCAGCGCAGCGGGTGTACGCCGACAGCGGAAATCGGGCGCACATGCCGGGGTGGGTCACGCACGGGAACAGCAGCACGTGTTTGACTGTTGGCACCGTGGCTAACCGCCGACGACCGAGACGAGGGAGAAGGACGTGACCGGCACCCTGGCACCAGAGCTGACCGTCGCTGACCGCTGCGACCGGTGCGGCGCGCAGGCCTATGTCCGCGCCCGCCTCGCTGACGACCTGGAGCTGCTCTTCTGCGGCCACCACGGCCGCGAGCACCTGGACAAGCTGAAGGCCATGGAGGATGTCGACATCCTCGATGAGTCCCACCGACTGACCGCCGAGGCCGTGGCGAACGACCCGCTGCGCTGACGCCCGGAACCACCACCGGACCTAGCAGCCGAGCGGGGGCAGGTCGTGTCGACCGTCGCGATCGTCCTCGCGCTCGTGCTCATGGGGGCCGGGCTGGTCGGGATCGTTCTTCCCGTCCTGCCCGGCCTCCTTCTTGTCTGGGCGGGGGTGCTGGTGTGGGCGGTGCTCGAGCAGAGCGTCGCGGCGTGGACAGTGCTGGCGGTGGGCACGGTGCTGGTGCTGCTGGGCGTGGCCCTGGAGTACCTCGTCCCCGGTCGCCGGATGCGCCGTGCCGGCGTGCGCACCTCCTCGCTGGTGCTGGGGGTGCTGGTGGCGGTCGTGGCCGCCTTCGTGCTGCCCATCGCTGGCGCGCTGGTGGGGTTCCCCGCCGGGATCTACCTGGCCGAGCGAGTCCGCCGCGGGTCCCACCGGGAGGGCTGGGCGGCCACGGTGCACGCGCTGCGAGCGGTCGGCCTCAACATCCTCATCGAGCTGATGACCGCGCTGGTCGTCATCGGGCTGTGGGTCGGCGCGCTGCTCTGGTGGGTCTGAGCCGAGCCCCGAAGGAAGGTGCCGGCGGACGTGGGTTGCTCCGGGGGGAGCGGGTAGGAGCGTGGCTGCGCAACCCCTGCCGCCGGGGTGAGGGCGGCAGGTCAGCTGCGGGTGCTGCGGTTCAGAGGCCGCCCTGGCCGCGGCGCTTGTCCCAGCGCTCCTCCAGCCGGTTCATGAAGGAGCCGCCGGCGCGACGGGGTCCCTGCTTGCCCGACGCCTTCTGGGGCCCGGGCTTCACCGAGCCGTCGGGGCGGACCGCCCCGATCGCGGAGCCCCCGCTCTTGGCGGGGGTGAACGCCAGGTAGCCGCCGATGACCATGGCGCCGAAGCCGAGGCCACCGATCCAGATCTGTTGGAACCACACGGCGAGCAGCACCAGGCCGAGACCGACGATGGCCAGCACCACACCGAGCCCGGCCCGGTTGCGCTGCACCCGGGCCTGGGACTTGCCGACCTGCTTGGCGAACCGGGGGTCCTCGGCGTAGAGCGCCTGCTCCATCTGCTCCAGCACGCGCTGCTCATGCTCTGACAGCGGCACGTCGACCTCCCGACCTGGTGGTGGACCGGACACCGGCGGGGACCGGCGCCACACCGGCGTAGGTGTCAGCCACGCCGGTGTCCCTTTCAAGGATATTCGGTCAACGCACGCGTGACCAGTTGGGTTCCCTCTTGTGGACGGCCGCTTTGGACCCCCGACGCGGCCCGGCTGACGAGCGGTTTCACACTCTCGTCACAACGGGCTGCCGCAGTCACGACAGCCCCACCAGACTGGCCGGCCGGACCACCCCGGCGCCGAACCGGTCGGCGGCGCGGTCGGCGGCCCGCTCGGCCTCTCGCCACCCGTGGTCCGGCTCGTCGAGCCGGCCCTGCACCAGGGTGCGGTCGGCCTCGGTCAGCCCCTCCACCCGCACCCCCAGCAACCGCACCCGGGCGCGCTGCAGCCCGAGCCGGTCGAACAGGCCGCGGGCGGCGGTGTACACCTCCCGGGTCACGTCGGTGCTCTCCCGCAGCGTCCGGGAGCGGGTGATGGTGGTGAAGTCGGAGAACCGCACGGTGAGCACGACGGTGCGGCCCAGCACGCCGGCGCGCCGCATCCTGGTGGCGGTGCGGTCGCTGAGCGCCAGCAGCCGGCGGTGCAGCTCATGCCGGTCGTCGATGTCGTGGGAGAAGGTCTGCGAGGAGCCGACGCTGCGCTCCACCTGCGGTGGTTGCACCGGGGTCGGGTCGTGTCCCCAGGCCAGCGCGTGCAGGTGGGCCGCGGCGGCCGGCCCGAGCGCCCGCCGCAGCGTGCTCTCGGGCAGGTGGGCCAGGTCGGCGACGGTGCGCAGCCCGAGCCGGTGCAGCTCCTCCTCGGTGCGCTCCCCCACCCCCCACAGCTCCCCGACCGGCAGCGGGTGCAGGAAGGCCAGCACCTCCCGCCCCGGCACCAGTAGCTGGCCGTCGGGCTTGGCGCGGCGGGAGGCCATCTTGGCCACCGTGCGGCCCGGCGCGCCACCGACCGAGCAGGTGATGCCCTGCTCGTCGGCGACGGTGTCGCGGATCCAACGGGCGATCTGCGCAGGGCCGCCGAGCCGCCGGCCGGCGCCGCTGACGTCGAGGAAGGCCTCCTCCATCGACACCGGCTCCAGGCGGGGGGTGACCTCGGCCAGCACCGCCATCACCGCATCGGCGGCTTGCTGGTAGGCGTCGTGGTCCGGCGGCACCACCACCGTCTGCGGGCACAGCCGGCGAGCCCGCGCCATCGGGATGCCCGAGCGGACCCCGTGGGCGCGGGCCTCGTAGGTCGCCGACAACACGACGCTGCGCCAGCCACCGCCGACCACCACCGGCCGCCCCCGGAGCTCTGGCCGGTCCCGGAGCGACACCGAGGCGTAGAACGCGTCCATGTCGACGTGCAGCACGGTGCAGTCGCTGACGTCGGCCGAGACCGGGCGGTGCCGGGCCACCGGCGGGCTCACGGCGCTCACCACCCCGCGCTGCCGGGGCTGGAGTGCCACAGCTTGGTGGTGGGCTCCACCGGGGCGATGTCGGCGTAGGGCGACTGCCGGAACCCGGAGGCGTGCACCAGCACCCGGCGCCCCGCGGGCTCGCCCTGCTGGGCCCGGGCGGCCCGCGCGGCGCGCTCGACATCGGCCGCGACGGCGCGAGCGTGCTGCTCCTGCTCGGCCATCACCGACCGCACCGCCTCCAGCCCGGCGGTCTCGAACACCTGCTGCAGCTGGGACAGCTCCCAGGTGGCGTCGGCGGTCAGCGACACCCCGCGCGGGCCGGTGCGGCGCACCACGCCCCGCACCAGCAGCAGCCAGGAGTCGAACACCGTCCCGGCGAACGTGGCCTGGGCCTCTTCGAAGAACGCGGCGTCGCTGGGGCCGGTGCCGTCGTCCAGGGTGAGGAACACCACCCGGCGGCCGGAGCGCACCGGCGGGGTCTGGGTGGCGACCTTGGCGCCGGCGACCAGCACCTCGGTCCGGTTGCGGGCCCCCACCAGCCCGGCGGCCGGCACCACGCCGAGGGCCTGCAGCAGCGGCCGGTAGGTGGTGGTGACGTGGCTGCTCACGTCCAGCCCCAGCACCTCCAGCTCGGCCCGCACCCGCTCCTGCGGGGTCATCTCCGGCAGCCCGCTGCCGGTCACCACGGCCGGGGCGTCACCGAGGTCGAGCGCCAGCTGGGTGGGGTCCACCTGACGCTGGTGCCAGCTGCGGGCGCCGCGGGCCTGCGCCTGGGTGCGGGCTGCGACCTCGTGGTTGGCCGGTGGCGGCCCGTCCGGCGGGTCCGCTCCCGGCAGCGCCGGCGCGGGCTCGCTCCCGCGGCTGCCCGATGCGGTC
>NZ_WIQI01000129.1 GCF_009602535.1 Ornithinicoccus halotolerans
CGGCCACGGCGACCTGGACCACTCCGCCCTGTTCCACCTCATCGCCAGCCTCTCCGGCCGCGACTAGCGGCAACCCAATGGCGGCGCCACCGGCGGTGCTGGCGGCGGGCTGGGAGCGGCTCGCCGCCGCGGTCATCCGGTCTAGCTGCGGAGCGCGACGATCACCCCGACGACCAGCACGAAGCACAGCCCGGTGATGCCGAAGAACGTCATCACGCCGCCGACGATCGCCCACACCAGGCCGGAGTTGTCCTGCGGCGGCGGGGAGACGGCCGGCGTGGCGGGATCGTGCTCGGGCCGCTCGTGCTCAGCGCCCCCGTGCTCGGCTCGCTCGTCCTGCTCCTGCAGCCGCTGGCCGACGTAGCCCTGCAGCGCCTCCCGGTTCTGGCGCTGACGGCGGATCCCGTAGACGAGCAGCACGAGCCCGGCCGCCAGGAACAGCAGCGACGGCACCAGCACGAGCAAGAACACGACGACTGAGCTCGCCACCACGAACCGACCTCTCTCTCGACCCCGTCTGCAGTGGTGTCACGCTACCGTGTCGGCCAGCCACGCCGGGTCGTGCCCGTCGCTGTCGGTCCGCCATGCGACAGTCGGAGCATGCAGTTCCACGGCGGCAGGCTGGTGCTCAGCCCGACCGACCTCACCCGGCACGTGGCGTGCCCGCACGCCACCGCGCTGGACCTGCGCGTCGCCCTCGGTGACCTCGCGGAGCCCGAGCCGGGCACCGACGAGCAGCTGCAGCTGGTGCTCGACCGCGGCCTGGAGCACGAGCGCGCCTACCTGGCGCGGCTGCGTGCCGAGGGCCGCACCGTCGTCGAGATCCCCCCGGACGGGCCGCTGGCCGAGCGCGAGCAGCAGACACTGGCGGCGATGCGCGAGGGCGCCGACGTGATCTACCAGGCGGTCATGGCCGACGGCGCCTGGAGCGGCATCGCCGACTTCCTGCTGCGCGACGACGCGGCCGGTAGCGGCCTGGGGCCGTTCGGCTACGACGTCGCCGACACCAAGCTCGCCCGGCGCCCGGGCGTCCCGGCACTGTTGCAGCTGGCCAGCTACGCCGAGCGGCTGCAGCACCTGCAGGGCCGACCGCCGCGCCGGCTGGTCGTGGTGACCGGAGACGGTGCGGAGCGCCCGTTCCGGCACACCGACGTCGCCTCCTACGCTCGCCGGGTGCGCGAGCGGGTGCAGTCCGCGGTCCGGGAGCAGGCCGCCACCGAGCCGGTGCCGGTCGCGCACTGCGCGGTGTGCCGGTGGCGCCCCCGCTGCAGCGCCGAGTGGGAGGCCAACGACGACCTCACCCTCGTGGCCGGCATGCGCACCGACCACCGGCTGGCGCTGCGCGAGGCGGGGATCCACACCCTCACCGAGCTCGCCCGCGCCGACGAGGAGGCCCTCACCGGCGCGCTGTCCCGCCCGGTGGCGCGGCGGCTGCGCACCCAGGCGCGGCTGCAGCGGCAGGAGCGGGAGACCGGCGAGGCCACCTACGCGCTGCTGCCGGCCCGCCCCGGTCAGGGCCTGGGGCTGCTGCCGGCTCCGGACGAGGGTGACATCTACCTCGACTTCGAGGGTGACCCGTTCGCCGAGGACGGCCAGGGCCGGGAGTACCTCGCCGGCGTCTGCGAGCGGGACGGCACGTTCCACGCCTGGTGGGCTCACGACCAAGAGCAGGAGGCGCAGCTGGTCGCCGACCTGGTGGACTGGCTGCTGCGCCGCTGGCAGCGGTACCCCGGCATGCACGTCTACCACTACGCCTCCTACGAGCAGAGCAAGCTGAAGCTGCTGACCGGCCGCTACGCCACCCGGGAGTCCGAGCTGGACCAGCTGCTGCGCGGGGAGCGGCTCGTCGACCTCTACGCCGTGGTCCGGCAGGGGCTGCAGATCTCCAAGGCCAGCTACTCGCTGAAGCAGCTGGAGGCCTTCTACTGGCACCGGGTGCGCACCGCCGAGGGCGACGCGGTCACCGACGCGCTGTCCTCGGTGGTCGAGTACGAGCGCTGGCTGGCCGGGGGGCGGCAGGACGACGTGCTGCTGCAGCGGCTGGCGGACTACAACGCCGAGGACGTGCGCTCCACCCTGGCCCTGCACGACTGGCTCGAGGAGCGCCGGTCCGAGCTGGAACGACAGGCGGCTGAGCCGCTGCCCCGGCCGGAGCACAAGCGGCAGCAGGCGACCGTCGAGACCGGGGCAGCCGAGTCCGCCGCCGCGGAGGAGGCGCTGGCCACGCGGCTGCGGGAGGCCGGCGAGGCGCTGCTGGCCGGAGCGGTGGGCTGGCACCGGCGCGAGGCCCGGTCCGAGTGGTGGGACTACTACCGCACCGGCTCGCTCAGCGACGAGGAGCTGCGCGAGGACGGCACCACCATCGGTGCCCTGGGGGAGCCGTCCCAGGTCGGCCGCATCAAGCGGTCGGTGGTCTGGCGCTACCCGTTCCCGCCGCAGGACGGCTCGGTCCGGGTCGGCAGCTCCCTGCACGACGTCGACACCAAGGAGAGCGCCGGCGAGGTGGTCGGCGCCGACCTGGACGCCGGCTGGGTGGAGGTCAAGCGCGGCACCGGTCGAGAGCCGCTACGCCCGCGCGGGCTGGGACCGCCGGGACCGCTCTCGGACCAGGTGATGCGCGAGTCGCTGGCGCGCACCGGCGAGGACGTGCTGTCCGGCGACGGTGGGCTGGCCGCGGCGCTGCTGCGCCGGCAGGTGCCCACGGGCATGGCGCCGGGCGAGGGCGAGACGGCCGCGGACGTCGTGATGCGGGTCGGGACGGCGATGGCCACCTCCACGCAACCGCAGGTGCTCGCGGTGCAGGGGCCACCCGGGTCGGGCAAGACCTACGCCGGCACCCGCCTGGTCCGGGCGCTGGTCGACGCCGGGCTGCGGGTCGGGGTGACCGGGCTGTCGCACGCGGTCATCGACCACCTGATGCAGAAGGTCGAGCGCCCCGGGCTGCGCAAGCCGGGCGCGGGCACCGAGGTGCCCGACGACCAGGACAGGATGACGGTGCGGCTGGCCGGCACGGCCGAGGAGGTCCGCGCCGCGCTGGCCGACGGCCAGGTGCGGCTCGCCGGCGGGACCGCGTGGCTGTGGGCGCGGCAGGACATGCGTGAGTCGGTCGACGTGCTGGTGGTGGACGAGGCCGGCCAGTTCTCGCTGGCCAATGCGCTGGCGGTGGCGCCGGCCGCCCGGTCGATGGTGCTGCTCGGCGACCCGCAGCAGCTCACCCAGCCGTCCCGGGCCACCCACCCCGACGGCTCCGGCGTCTCCGCGCTGGAGCACCTGCTGGAGGGGCAGGAGACGGTCACCACCGAGCAAGGCATCTTCCTGGACCGCACCTGGCGGATGCACCCCGCACTCACCGAGTTCGTCTCCGAGCTGGCCTACGACGGCCGGCTCGGCACCGCGGCCGGGCGGGAGCGGCAGGAGGTGCTGGCCGGCGCTGCCGAGGACTGGCCCGGTAGCGGCGGTGGGCACGACGGGCTCACCGGCTCCGGCCTGCGGTGGCTGCCGGTCGAGCACCAGGGCTTCAGCGCCGACAACTCCGTGGAGGCCGACGCCGTGGCCGCCCTGGTGCAGGACCTGCTGGGCCGCTCCTGGCGGGACGTGGACGGGCAGGTGCACCCGATCGGCCCGGAGGACGTGCTCGTGGTCGCGCCCTTCAACGCCCACGTCTCCCGACTGGCCGACGCGCTGCCGGACGGGGTGCGGGCCGGCACCGTCGACCGGTTCCAGGGGCGCCAGGCCCCGGTGGTCATCTACTCGATGGCCTCCTCGACCGCGGCCGACGCGCCCCGCGGGGTCGGGTTCCTCTACGACACCCACCGGCTCAACGTCGCCCTCTCCCGGGCGCAGGCCCTCGCGGTCGTCGTGGGCAGCCCCGCGCTGCTCGACGCGCCGGTCAGCTCCGCCGAGCAGCTGCGCGCGGTCAACGCGTTGTGCCGGCTCGTCGACCTGGCCGAGCCGGTGCTCCGCGCCCGTACGCTGACCGCGTGACCGCCGCGCCGACCACTCCGACCGCCCTCGGCGAACCCGACCCGTTCACCGGGACCGACGAGCAGCGCCGCGCCTCGTTGCGCCGGATGCGGCTGGTGGCCACCGGGCTGCTGGTGCTCATGGCGGTCGTCTACCTGCTCACCCACGACCGTGCGGGGGCGTGGGGGTACGTCCACGCCGCTGCCGAGGCCGGCATGGTGGGCGCCATCGCCGACTGGTTCGCCGTCACCGCGCTCTTCCGGCACCCGATGCGGCTGCCGGTGCCCCACACCGCGATCATCCCGCGCCGCAAGCAGGCGCTCGGCCGCAGCCTGGAGCAGTTCGTCAGCACCCACTTCCTCACCCCCGAGACGGTCCGGGAGCGGTACCGCACCGCGGAGGTCGCCCGCCGCGTCGGTCGCTGGCTGGCGGTGCCCGAGCACGCCGGGCGGGTGGTCACCGACGCCTCCCCGGTCGCGGTGACGCTGCTGCGCAGGATCCGGGCCGAGGACATGGCCGGGTTCGTGGCGGACACGCTGCTGCCCCGGCTGCGCCAGGAGCCGCTCAGCCCACTGGCCGGCCACCTGCTGGACGCCGTGGTGACCGACCGCGCCCACCACGGCGTGGTCGACATCGCCGCGGGGGAGCTGCACCACTGGGTGCGGGGCCATCCCGACGAGGTCGCCACGATCCTGCACGCCCGCGCGCCGTGGTGGTCCCCGCGCTGGCTCGACGACCAGGTGGTCGACCGGGTCTACCGGGAGCTGGTCGACTGGACCGCCGAGGTCGCCAGCGACCCGCAGCACCGGGTGCGGCTCGCCCTGGACTCCTACCTGGCCGAGCTGGCGGCGGACCTGCAGCGGGATGAGACCACCATGGCCCGCTTCGAGGCGCTCAAGGAGCGGGTGCTGCAGCATCCGCAGACCGTGACCGCCGCGGTCGCCGTGTGGGAGGCGGTCTCGGCAGCGCTGCAGGAGGCGCTCGAGGATCCCGACGGCCGGCTGCGGGCCCGCCTCGTGGAGGAGGTAGCCGCCTTCGGCCACCGGCTGGAGAGCGACCCCGTCCTGCGGGAGCGGGCCGACGAGCTGGGGGAGGAGGCGGTAGCCGGGGCGGTGAGCCGCTACGGCGCCGAGCTGGCCACGGTCATCAGCACCACCGTCGACCGGTGGGACGGCCAGGAGGCCGCCGACCGGATCGAGCTGCACGTGGGCCGGGACCTGCAGTTCATCCGCATCAACGGCACCGTCGTCGGCGCGCTCGTGGGGCTGACCCTCCACGGCCTGTCGCAGCTGCTCTGAGGACCGCCCGCCTCGCTCGCGCGAGCGGTGGCAACTGTCGGACGGTGGCATGGTCGCTGGCGGGTGCGGCAACGGTCCGGCAACGCACGGTGCGGCGAAGTGACAACCCGATCGCCCGGAGCGGAGTCTGCAGGGTATGAGTATTTCGGCACCCGGAAGGCAGTGGTCGCGCGGCAGCCGCCCGCGCGCCGGTCGCGCAATGGCGCTGGCGGCGGTGGCCGCGCTGGCGATCGCGGCGGGCTGCGGCACGGCCGACGACGACCCCACCCCGCCCGAGGACAGCCCCACGGCCGAGTCACCCGAGGAGGACGCGGCCGCCACCGAGACCGGCGAGGGGACCGGAGCCCCGACGACGAGCGACGACGGCGAGACCGACGAGGCCGGGAACCCTCCGCAGACCGATGACGGCGCCGGCGCGGGCTCCGACGACGGCGACGGCCAAGACGGTAGCGGCACCGACGGCCAGGCCGGCGGAGGCGGCGGCCAGCCCAGTGACGACGGGAGCGACGGTGACGGCGGCGAGGGACAGCAGCCCGAGGAGAACCTGGAGGGCTTCGTCGACCCGGGGACGCATGAGGAGTCCGAGCCCGGCGGCTACGACCTCGTCGTGACCGACATCCGCACCGGAGTCCACAACCACTTCGAGCGGGTGGTGCTCGACATCGAGGGCGGCTCCCAGGTCGGCTGGTCGGCTGAGTACACCGACAACCCTGCACTCGACGGCAGCGGCGCTCCGGTGTCTCTGGCCGGTGACGGCACCCTCGCCGTCATCGTCCGTGGCGTGGCGCTGCCGAGCGGGGACGACCATCCGTACGACCCCGGGCAGCTGCTGGTGCAGCCCGACAACACGAGCATGGTGACCGAGGTCCTGCGGACCGCCCCGTTCGAGGGCCAGCTCCAGGTGTTCGTCGGAACGCGCGAGGAGGTTGCCTTCCGCGTGTTCCGGCTGGGTGACCCCGAGCGGCTCGTGATCGACGTGATGACCCACTGACGTGCGGCGGTGAGCCCGGTGGCCGCGTCCCGTAGTTGCGGCTGGTGCCCGGGGCGCGGCCTCGTGTGTTGACCGGATCCTCGCTGGATGCGGGCAGGTCGACGGCCCGGCCG
>NZ_WIQI01000013.1 GCF_009602535.1 Ornithinicoccus halotolerans
CGGACCCGCGCTGGGCCGACGTGGTGGCCGCGCTGGACCTGGATGCCCCGCCGGCCGCGCTGTGGGAGCCCGGACCGGCCGGCGGGCGCTGGCTGCCCGGGGCGCGGCTGAACCTGTCGGTGCAGTGCCTCGACCGGCAGCTGCCCGAGCGGGCCAGCACGGTCGCGCTGCACTGGGAGGGCGAGCCCGGCGACCGGCGCAGCCTCAGCTACGGCGAGCTGCACCAGCAGGTGCGGGCGCTGGCACGGGCGCTGCGCGCGATGGGGGTCGGCGAGGGCGACCGGGTCGGGCTGCACCTGGGGTGGCTGCCGGAGACGGTCGTGACGATGCTGGCGTGTGCCCGGGTGGGTGCGGTGCACAGCCTGCTGCCGGTGCCGCTCCCGGTGGAGCCGCTGGCCGACCGGCTCTCCCAGCTGGACCTGAAGGTGCTGTTCACCCAGGACGGCGCGTGGCGGCACGGTGCCGTGCTGCCGCTGAAGGCCCGCGCCGACGAGGCCCTGCTGGCCGCCGGCAGCGTCGAGCACACGATCGTGGTGCGGCGCACCGGGATGGACGTGGCCTGGTTCGAGGGCGACCGCTGGTGGCACGACGTCGTGACCAGCGCCCCCGCCGACGAGCCGGCCGGTCACGACTCGCCCGTCTCGGTCCCCGCCGACCACCCGGTCGTGATCGTGCCGCTGGCCAACCGGGGCGGGGAGCCGGTCTTCACGGTGCACGGCACCGGCACCGTGCTGACCGCCGCGAGCGCGGTCCACGCCCACCTGCGCACCGGCGGGCCGTTCTGGTGCGCCGGTGACATCGCCTGGGCGGTGACCCAGTTCCACGGCATCTACGGGCCGCTGGCCTGCGGCGACACCACGGTGATGTACGAGGGCACGCTGGATGTGCCCAACCACCGGCGGGTGTGGGACATCATCGACCGCTACGGCGTGGAGTCCCTGCTCACCTCCCCCTCGGTGGTGCGGACCGTCCGCGGCTGGGCCCGGGAGATGCCGGCCCCGAACGCGGCCCCGTCGCTGCGGCGGCTGGTGACCGCCGGCGAGCCGGTGGAGCCGGAGCTGGCCGAGTGGCTGGTCGACGCCTTCGCCGGCCGGCGCATCGAGCTCGGTGACGCCTGGGGGCAGCTGGAGCTCGGCGGCATCGTGCGCGTCACCGGCCTCTCCGGCACCCCGATGCCCGACTGCGGGCTCGACCTGGTCGACCACGACGGCCGGCCGGCACCGGACGGCGAGCCCGGCGAGGCGGTGCTGCGCCGCCCCTGGCCGGGCACCGTCGTGGGGGTGGAGGGCAGCCAGGCCGCGGTCGCTGAGACGCACTGGACGCGGCATCCCGGCTGCTACTCGACCGGGGACATGGCGGTGCGGCGCACGGGTGGCGGGCCGGGCGGCGACCTGGTCTTCCTCGGCCGCACCGACGACGTGGTCTCCATCTCCGGACAGCTCGTGTCGCTGCGGGAGGTGCAGGAGGTGCTGACCGACCACCCGTACGTCCGGCAGGCCGAGGTCACCTGGCGCAAGGACCCTGAGCTCGGCCGCAGCATCGTGGCCGCGGTCGCCCTCGAGCAGGGCGCGCCGACCGGGGACCTGGACGGCGTCGCCGTCGAGCTGATGGACAACGTGCGGGAGCTGATGGGCGGCCTGGCCCGGCCGCGGGCGGTGCTGGTGGTGGACCGGTTCGGCGACGAGCTGAGCCGGGACCAGCGGGCGCGGGCGTTCGCGACGCTGGCGACGCCGGACCGGCGCGGCGGGCCGCGGCAGGTCAGCTGGGCGCAGGTGCTCGCCGCCGCCGGTCACCCGGTGGTGTAGCGGCGGCCGGACCCCTGTCCTCCCCCGATCCGGCTGGCCTACCGCACGGTGGAGTGAAGGGTGCGCTGGAGCGCACGGTTTGCCCTACCGAGGCGGTCACCGGCGGCCGCGTCACGCCCCCACCCGGTCACCGCCTCACCCCACCATCCCGATCCGCCGCTGCGCCGCGACCCGCAGCGCCCGCGCCACCTGCTGCATGAACGCCTCCGGCTGCAGCCGCAGCCCCAGGACGGGCAGCCGGAGCACCACGACGTCGGCGATCATCAGGTCGTTCTGCCGCAGCGCGTCGTCCACCGCGGCGAGCCCCCAGGTGTGCTGGGCGCCCTCGACCTCGACGGCGATGCCGAGCTCCTCCCACAGGACGTCCAGGTAGACCCGACCCCGCCGCCCGCGCCGGACCACCTGCCGGGTGGGCGCGGGCAGCCGGTAGCGGCGGCACAGCGCGGCGAAGTCGAGCTCACCGAGCGCTTGTGCACCCTCGCAGGCGTCACGGACGACGGCGTCGACGAGCCGCCGCCGGCGGGACCGGCGTCGCCGCGACCACGCCCGGAGCAGCCGGTCCGGTGCGACGAGGCCCTGCTGCACGCTGCTGACCACATAGAGCGCGGCCTGCCGGTCGGTCCGCGCCCACTCGGCCGCGTTGAGCACCGCCACCTCGGTGGGCGCACGGGGGAGCCGCTGTCCCGGCGCGCGCACGACCTGCCTGGTCTGATGACGCCGGACACCGGGCAGGTCGACACGGGGGGCACCCGACGGAACGGTCACATGGAGTCGCCGCTCCTCCACCCTGACCAGCCCGGCCGCCTGCAGGGCGGACGGCCCGTCCAGCACCGCGCCCGACCCTGACTCCCACACCGCCCAGAACGCCCGTGCCGGCCAGTCCGCCGGGCCGCGCTCGGGCGCCGGCCACGACGCGGGACCGGTCACCGCGACGGTGTGCCGGCCCAGGACGCTCCAGCGACCACCGGCCACCTCGTTGCGCACCGCCCACCGGTCGATGCCGACGTCCCGCAGCTGCGCCCGGTGCACGACACCGCCCTGGCCGGCGGCGATCCGGCCGGCGAGCTGCTGGCGGCGGGCGGACCGGGAGAAGGTCACGCACGCCACCCTGTCGGTGGCCGGGAGCCGCTACCGGCCGGCGCCCTCGGCGCTGTGGATGCCGGCCGTGGCCGTCCATCGCTGCGAAGCCCGGACGGTAGGACAGGGAGTGCGCTCGAGCGCACCCGTTGTCATCCCGTCCGGGATGGAAGCGGGAAGGAAGGGGAGAGCGCCGCTACGCGCCGGGGAGCTGGTACACCCGTTCGGCGGTGCGGTGCCAGATCGCGGCGGACTCGTCACCGGACAGGCCGTCCAGCACCTCCTGGAGCACCTCCAGCGTCGGGGCATAGCCGCCGTCGGGCACCGTCATCGGCCAGTCGCCGCCGTACATCAGCCGGTCCGGCCCGAACGCCTCCAGCGCCACCTCGACGGCCGGGCGCAGCGTCGCCGCGTCGTAGTGGGAGCCCGGGATCCGCAGCCCGGAGACCTTGGCGACCGCCCGCGGGGCGCGGGCGATGCGCCGCATCAGCTGCTCCCACTCCTCGAACGCGGCCGCACCCGGCCCCTGGTCCAGCGGCGGCTTGGCGAGGTGGTCGACGACCACGGTCAGCTCCGGCAGCTCCTCCACCAGGGCGGCCACCTGCGCCAGGTGCCTCGGGTAGGCGTCCGGCACGTCCAGCGGCAGCTCCCGCTCGGCCAGCAGCCCCAGGCTCTCCCGCACCGGCGGCAGGTCGAGGAAGTCGGCGCGCGGGTCGCCGTGCACCAGGTGGCGCACGCCCCGGAACGCCGGGTGCTGCTGCCACCGGTCCAGTGCCGCCTCCGCCTCCCGCGGGACGTCCAGCGGCACCCAGCCCACCACGCCCACCGCCCATCCGAACCGGTCACAGGTCTGCAGCATCATCGCCGTGTCGGCCAGGGTGTCGTCGGCCTGCACCAGCACCGCCGCGTCCACGCTGGCCGCGGCGAGCTCGGCCTGCGCCTCCTCGGGCTGGTAGTCGCGGTAGAGCACCCCCATCTCCGGGGTGATCCAGGCGTAGGGGCTGTCGCCGCGGGCGGTGGGCAGCCGCCACACGTGCAGGTGGGAGTCGACGACGCGGGTCATGGCTGCCCCACCGGCAGCGGCGGCTGGGCCAGCAGCCCCTGGTCGACCAGGTCCCGCCACAGCGCGTCGGGGATCTCGGCAGTGGCGTTGGCGACCCCGGCGCGGATCTCGTCGGGGTGCCGGGCGCCGAGCATGACGACCTCCACGGCCGGGTGGCGCGCGACGAACTGCACGGCCGCCTGCGGCACGGTCACGCCGTGGGCACCGCAGACCTCGTAGAGCCGGCGCACCTTCTCGACCACGTCCGGTGGCGCGGCCAGATAGTCGTAGGTCAGCTCCTCCGGCGCCGGCATCACCGGCCGGGCCAACGCCCCGGAGTTGTAGACGCCGGCGGCGACGACCCGCACCCCCCGCTCCAGGCAGAGCGGCAGCAGGTCGGCGGCCGCGGGCTGCTCCAGCAGCGAGTAGCGGCCCGCGCACATCACCACGTCCAGGTCGGCCGCGCGCACGCAGCGGGCGATGACGTCCTGGTCGTTGCAGCCCACCCCGACCCGGTCGACCAGCCCCTCCTCCCGGAGCGCGACCAGCGCCGGCAGCCCCTCGCGGATGCCCTGCTCCAGGTCGTACTGGTCCGGGTCGTGCAGGTAGAGGGTGTCCACCCGGTCCAGCCCCAGCCGCTCCAGCGACTCCTCCACGCTGCGGCGCACGCCGTCGGCCGTGGGGTCCCACACCCGACGGGTCGTGGCCGGCACTGCGAACCACTCCGGGTCCCGGTCGCCCTCGCGGTAGTCAGGGTTGTCACGCAGCAGCCGGCCCACCTTGGTGGAGACGCTGACGCCCTCCCCACCGTGCTGGGCCAGCAGGGGGGCCAGGACCCGGCCCATCCGCCGCTCGGACAGCCCCATCCCGTAGTGCGGGGCGGTGTCGAAGTCCCGTACCCCCAGCTCCCAGGCGGTGCGCACGGTCGCGTCGGACTCCTCCTCGGTGAGCGGCCGGTACAGGTTGCCCAGCGGGGCCCCGCCCAGGCCCACCCGCGCGGGCGTGCCGGCCGACGGCGTCCCGGCGCTCACGCCGACGCCCCCGCCCCGCCGCTACCCGGCTGCTCGCGCCAGACCGGGCCGTCCGGGAAGGAGTAGTCCGCGCGGGTCCCGGCCAGGATCTCGGTGCCGGCGCCCGGGGCCAGCGGGGCCCGGTAGCGGCCGCCGGCCACCTCGGTGGGGGTGACGAAGTGCTCGTGCAGGTGGTCGACGTACTCGATGACCCGGCCCTCGGTGGTGCCGGAGACGGCGACGTAGTCCAGCATGCTCAGGTGCTGCACCGCCTCGCACAGGCCGACGCCACCGGCGTGCGGGCAGACCCGGACGCCGAACTTGGCGGCCAGCAGCAGGATCGCCAGGTTCTCGTTCACGCTGGCGACCCGGGTGGCGTCCAGCTGCAGCACCGACAGCCCGCGGGCCTGCAGGAACTGCTTGAACAGCACCCGGTTCTGGCCATGCTCGCCGGTGGCGACCGGCGTCGGCGCGATCCCCTCGGCGATGGCGGCGTGCCCGAGCACGTCGTCGGGACTGGTCGGCTCCTCGACCCAGGCCAGCTCCCCCTCGGCCGCGAGCGCCCGGACCCACTCGATCGCCTCCGCCACGTCCCAGCGCTGGTTGGCGTCGACCGCGATCCCGATGCCGGGGCCGACGGCCTCCCGGGCGATCCGCAGCCGGCGCAGGTCCTCGGCCAGGTCCGCGCCGACCTTGAGCTTGACCTGGCCGAACCCCTCGGCGACCGCCTCACGGCACAGCCGGGCCAGCTTCTCGTCGTCGTAGCCGAGCCAGCCGGGCGTGGTGGTGTAGGCGGGGTACCCGCTGCGCAGCAGCTCGGCCTCGCGCGCGGCGCGGCCCGGCTCGGCCTCCCGCAGGATCGCCAGTGCCTCCTCGCGGGTGAGCGCGTCGGTGAGGTAGCGGAAGTCGACGAGGTCGACCAGCTCCTCGGGGGTCATCGAGGCCAGCAGCCGCCACAGCGGCTGGCCGGCACGCTTGGCCTTCAGGTCCCACAGCGCGGTGATGACCGCGCCGATGGCCATGTGCATGACGCCCTTCTCCGGACCCAGCCAGCGCAGCTGGGAGTCGTGCACCAGGGCGCGCCAGGTGCCGCCCATGTCCGCCAGCAGCGGCTCGACCTGCTGGCCCGCCAGGTGGGGGCGGAGCGCGTCCAGCGCGGCGCGGACCACGTCATTGCCGCGGCCGATCGTGAAGACGAACCCGTGCCCCTCGTGCCCGTCCCCGGCGTCGGTGCGCACGACCACGTAGGCGGTGGAGTAGTCCGGTTCGGGGTTCATCGCGTCCGAACCGTCCAGCTCGCGCGAGGTCGGGAACCGCAGGTCGGCGGTCTCCAGCCCGGTGATGACGCTCACGTACTCCTCCTTGAGTCGGCCGTCGGTGGCTGCGCCACCCGGCCCGTCGCACTATACATCCGATGTTTTCCGGTGGGAACGGGCCAGACCCGGGCCGGCCGGGCCCGACACCCCGCTCCCCGTCCGGACAGCGGCGCGCACCGCGGACCGAGCCGCGGTGCGCGCCGTCGTGACGGTGGAGTCGTCAGCTGCTGCCAGCCGCCGGCTCACTCGTAGAGCATCGCCTGGATGTCCTCGTCGTCGATGTTGCTCTGGTCGACCCAGTAGGAGCCGGTGTCGATCTCCTCGGGCAGCTCCTCACCCTCGATCGCCTTCACGGCCGAGTCCACGGTGGCGCGGCCGATGCCCTGCGGGTCCTGGGTGATCAGGCCGGCCATGACGCCGGACTTGATGGCGTCGATCTGGGCCTGGCCGGAGTCGAAGCCGACGATGGTCAGCTCACCGGGCTGCATCCCCAGCTCGTTGACGGCGTTGACGACGCCGATCGCCGAGCCCTCGTTGGTGCCGTAGAGGCCCTTGAGGTCGGGGTTGGCCGAGATCATGGCCTTGGCGATGTCGGCGGACTTCAGGTGGTCGCCGTCGCCGTACTGGATGTCGACCACCTCGATGTCGGGGTAGTCCTCCTCGATCTTGTTGACGAAGCCGTCGCGGCGCTCGACACCGGTGCTGTTGATCTGGCTGTGCGCGACGACCGCGACCTTGCCCTCGTTGTCGATGAGCTCGGCCATGTGCTCGGCCGCCAGCGCGCCGGCGGCCAGGCTGTCGGTCTTGGCGATGGTCTTCTCGATGTCGGTGTTGCACCCGGCGTCGAACTCCACGACCGGGATCTCGGCCTCCTGGGCCTGCTCCAGCAGCGGGATGCAGGCCTCGGGGTCCAGGGCCGCGTAGCCGATGGCGTCCGGCTGCCGCTCGATCGCCGAGCGCAGCATCTGCAGCTGGGCGTCGACCTCGGTCTCGGAGGCGGGGCCGTCGAAGGTGATGGAGACGCCGAGCTCCTCGGCCTTCTCCTCCGCCCCCGACTGCACCGCCTGCCAGAACTGGTGCTGGAAGCCCTTGGAGACCAGGGCGATGTCGTACTCACCGTCCTGGGCGCCGCCCGACTCGCCGCTGGCAGCGGCGGCGTCGCCGCCCTCGCCCTCGGCGGCAGGGTCCTCCACGAGCTCGTCGGAGCCGCCCCCGCCGCAGGCGGACAGGGTGAGCGCGGTCGCGGCGGCCATCGACAGGAGGGCCACTCTGGTGTTCTTCATGTCTGCTCCCTTGCAGGTGTGGGGTGCCCCGGGTGGGGCCTCACGGGTGGGTCTTGGTGCAGCTGTGTCGTCGCGGGTAGCGGCTGGGCTGGGTGGTCGGCTAGACGGGGCCACCACCCTCGGCGCGGCGCTTGCGCAGGTTGTCGGCGAAGACCGCGACCAGCACGACGATGCCGGTGACCACGGTCTGCCACTCGGACTGCACCGCCATGATCCGCAGCCCGTTGATGAGCACGCTCATGATGAGCGCACCGATCAGGGTGCCGAGGATGGAGCCGCGGCCGCCCATCAACGACGTCCCGCCGATGATGACCGCCGCGATCGCCTGCAGCTCGTAGCCCATGCCGAGCTGCGGCTGCGCCGAGCTGAGCCGGGAGGCCATCACGACGCCGGCCAGGCCGGTGCAGGCGCCGGCGAGCGCGTAGACGCCCAGCAGCCAGCGGCGGGTGTTGATGCCGGAGAGCCGGGTGGCCTCCGCGTTGCTGCCGATGGCGTAGGTCATCCGGCCGAGCACCGTCTTGGTGAGGATGATGCCGAGCAGCAGCGCCAGCCCGAACAGGATGAGCACCGCGTTGGGGATCCGGGGGACGAGCTGGCCGAGCGCGATCTGCTGGAAGCCCGGCACGCCGCTGAGGTAGATCGGGCGGACACCGGAGAGGACCAGCGCCAGCCCCTGGGCCATCATCATCATCGCCAGCGTCGCGATGAACGGCGGCAGCCCGAGCACGGTGACGTTGAAGCCGTTGACGAACCCCAGCAGCGCGCCGAAGGCGATCCCGCCGAGCACGCCCACCACCAGCGGCATCCCCATGTTGGTGAGCAGCAGCCCGGTGACCACCGAGCACAGCGTCATGCCGGTGCCGATCGACAGGTCGATCCCACCGGTGATGATGACGAAGGTCGTGCCCACGGCCAGGATCCCGATGACCGCGGTGGCCAGCAGGATCGAGCTCAGGTTGCTGATGGTGAAGAAGTTGGGGCTGGCGACCGAGAAGAAGGCCACCAGCGCGATCAGCGTCCCGAAGGCCAGCGCCTGCTGCAGCCGCTGGCCCAGGCTCTGCCGCCAGCCCGGGCCAGCGGCCGTGGGCGCCGTCGAGGTCGCGGCGGCGTCGGTGGTGGTGGTGTCGGTCATGCTGCCGCTCCCTCGTCGATGTTCTTGGTGGCCAGCTCCATCACGGCCTCCTGGTCCAGCCCCTCGTTGTCCAGCACCCCGGTGACCCGGCCCTGTGACATCACCACGATGCGGTGCGACAACCGCAGCACCTCGGGCAGCTCGGAGGAGATGACGATGATCGCCTTGCCCTGCTCGGCCAGGTCGGCGAGCAGCCGGTAGATCTCCTCCTTCGCGCCCACGTCGATACCTCGCGTGGGCTCGTCGAAGATCAGCACGTCGCAGTCGCGGGCGAGCCACTTGGCGATGACGACCTTCTGCTGGTTGCCGCCGGAGAGGTTCTTCACCCGGGCCCGCCCGGAGGGGGTCTTGATGCGCAGCGACTCGATGTAGGAGTCGGTGACCTCACTGGCCTTGCGCCCGCGCAGGAACCCGGCCGGTCCGCGGAAGGAGCGCAGCGCCGACATGGTCAGGTTGAACACGACGTCCTGCTCCAGCATCAGCCCGTGCCGCTTGCGGTCCTCGGGCAGGTAGCCGATGCCGTGGCGCACCGCCACGTCCGGCCCGGTGATGCGCACCTGCTTGCCGTGCACGGTCACCGTGCCGTCTGTCATCGGGTCGGCCCCGATGACGGCGCGGGCGGTCTCGGTGCGCCCGGCGCCCATCAGCCCGGCGAAGCCCAGGATCTCCCCGCGGTGCAGGTCGAAGGACACCTCGCGCAGCAGCGTCCGGGTCGACAGGCCGCGCACCGAGAGCACCACGTCCTCGGCGGCGCGCCGGGGTCGGGGACGGTCGTCGTGGCGCTGGCTGAGCTCGCGACCGACCATCATGGCGATGATCTCGGCGTCGGTGACGTCGCTGATGTCACGCGTGCCGATGTACTGGCCGTCGCGCAGCACGCTGACCCGGTCGGCGATCTGGCGCAGCTCCTCCATCCGGTGCGAGATGTAGACGATGCCGACGCCGCGCTCGCGCAGCGAGCGGATGAGGCGGAACAGCACCTTCGTCTCCGACAACGAGATGGCCGAGGTGGGCTCGTCCATGATCAGGATCTTGGTCGACTCGAACGACAGCGCCTTGGCGATCTCCACCATCTGCTGCTGGGCCACGGTGAGGTCGCCCACCATGGCCGTCGCCGACAACCCGATGCCCAGCTCGTCCAGCAGCGCCTGGGTGCGCCGGCGCAGTGCCCGCTCCTGCACGAACGGGCCGAGCCGGGGCTCGCGACCGATGAAGATGTTCTGCCCCACCGTCAGGTGCGGCAGCAGGTTCATCTCCTGGTGGATGATGCTGATACCCAGCTGCTGGGCCTCGCGCGGCCCGGCGATCTCCACCTCCTGGCCGTCGACGGTGATGGTGCCGCTGTCGCGGGTGTAGATGCCGGAGAGGATCTTCATCAGCGTCGACTTGCCGGCCCCGTTCTCGCCCACCAGGGCCAGGACCTCACCGCGCGACAGCTCCAGGGTCACCCCCTGCAGCGCCTGCACGCCGGGGAATCCCTTGGACACGTCTCGGATCTCCAGGAGCCGGGTCACGTTCCACCTTCTTCGTCGAGGTGTGGGTCGGGGAGGATGCTGGTCGGCGTCGGGCTGGTCGGGCTGGTCGGAAGGGTGCCGTTGCCGCGGGCTACGGTACCGCGAAACATCCTATGTTTGAACACGTCCGTGC
The DNA here is from genome assembly GCF_009602535.1 of Ornithinicoccus halotolerans. Lineage (GTDB taxonomy): Bacteria > Actinomycetota > Actinomycetes > Actinomycetales > Dermatophilaceae > Ornithinicoccus > Ornithinicoccus halotolerans. The sequence continues at coordinate 10,313 of NZ_WIQI01000013.1, forward strand.
TTCGCGCCGGGGCGTGCGGCTACACCACGCCCTTGCGGAGCAGGTAGCAGCTGTAGGGCACCGTCTCCCCGGTCTGCACGAACACGGTGGCCTGGGCCGCCTGCTCGTAGAACGCGAACCGCTCGACGGAGGCGATCGTGACCTGCCGCCCCTCGGCGGCCGCGGCGATCTGCGCCAGCGCCCGGGTGGCCTCGTGCTCGGTGTCCGGCTCGCCGTCGATCTCCATCCGGTGCACGCTGTGCTCGACGAAGCCGTCCAGCGGCAGCACCGACAGCAGCGCGCGGGCCGCGGCGGCGGTGTCGGCGCCGCGCAGGTCCACCACCGGGCGACCGTAGCGGTAGGCGGGGAAGTTGCGGTCGACCAGCCCCAGCACGTCCCCGTGGCCCAGCTGGTCCAGGTGGTGCAGCAGCTCGCCGGTGAGCAGCGGGTCGATGTCCTTGAGCATCAGGTCCTCCGGTAGCCGGTGTGGTCGGGGTTGGGGCGGGTGGTCCACCCGCCGGTGCCGTCGGTGACGACCAGGCTGGCCATGCCGCCGGCCTGCTCGATGAGGGCGTAGTCCTGGCCGGCGTCCGCGGGGTAGCAGAACAGCGTGACGAACGGCTCGTCGCCGGTGTTGACGCTACGGTGCACCCAGTGGCCGGGCACGTGCACCGCCTGACCGGGGGTCAGCGGCAGCGCCTCGCTGCGGCCGTCGACGGTCTCCAGCAGCATCACCCCCTGCCCGGACAGGCAGTGGTAGAGCTCGGCCCGGTCGGCCCGCGCGTGCAGGTGGCCGCGGGTCATCGCGAACTCCGCGCCGACCCGGCCCGGCAGCAGCGTGCTGGTGCCGATGATGATCGCCCCCTCGGAGCTGAGGTTGCGGTGCTCCTGCACGGTGTACACCAGCGCGTCCGCGCCGCGCTCGGCCAGCAGCGCCTGGTAGGCGTCGGCGTCCCGGTAGACGCCGGCCATGTCCCCCAGCTGCTTGGTGTAGGAGCCGGTCGCCCCCGTCAGCGAGCCGTCGGCGCCCACGACGAGGGCCCCGGGGTCGGCCACCGGAGAAGTGGCACCGGGGCTGCCGCTACTGCTCAATGCACTCTCCTCGGGCATCGGGGACGGAGCCTCACCGTAAAGCCTGCGCGCTTGTCATGACAAGACCTTGACATCCTGTCATGACAACTGGAACGGTCGGATCAATCGCCCCGTCCGCCTGTTCTCGTTCGAGCACCCTGGAGCGCCGGCATGATCATCGCCCACGACCTCGGCACCACCGGGGACAAGGCCTCCCTGCACGATCCCGACGGCCGCGCCGTCGCGTCGGTCACCGTGGACTACCCCACCCGGTTCGCCCCTGGGGGCGTCGCCGAGCAGGATGCCGAGCGCTGGTGGCTGGCAGCCGCCGAAGCCACCCGGACGCTGCTGGCGCGGACCGGGACTCCAGGCTCGGCCGTGCAGGGCGTGGGGCTGTCCGGGCAGATGATGGGCGCGGTGCTGCTGGACGCCTCGCTGCGCCCGGTGCGCCCGGCGATCATCTGGGCCGACCACCGCAGCACCGTCGAGGCCGACCGGCTGCTGGCCGCGGTCGGGCAGCAGGAGGCCTACCGGGAGCTGGGGCACCGCATCCACCCCACCTACACGCTGGCCAAGCTGATGTGGGTACGCGAGCACGAGCCGGAGGTGTGGCGGCGCAGCCACCGGGCCTGCCTGGCCAAGGACTACGTCGCGCTGGCGATGACCGGCCGGCTGGTCACCGACCCCTCCGACGCCTCCGGCACCGACGCCTGGGACCAGGCCAACGGCCGCTGGTCCGCCCGGCTGCTGGGCGCCGCCGGGGTGGCGGAGGACCTGCTGCCACCGGTCGTGCCGTCGACCACGGTGGTGGGCGGGCTCACCCCGGAGGCGGCCGCCGCCACCGGGTTGCCGGTCGACACCCCCGTGGTGATCGGCGGCGGGGACGGGCCGATGGCCGGCGCGGGCGCCGGGGTGGTCGCGCCGTCGGACGGCCCGTACGCGTGCCTGGGGTCCTCCTCCTGGGTGCAGGCGGCCACGACCGCCCCGCTGCACGATCCGGCGATGCGGTCGATGACGTTCGACCACGTCGTGCCCGGCCTCTACGCGCCGACGGCCACCATGCAGGCCGGCGGTGCCAGCCTGAGCTGGGTGGCCGAGCTGCTGGGGGCCGAGGACGACATGGCCGCGCTGCTCGCCGCCGCCGGTGAGGCGGCCGCCGCGGACGAGGGGCTGTACTTCCTGCCGCACCTGCTCGGGGAGCGCTCGCCCTACTGGAACGCGGCCGCGGCCGGGGCGTTCGTGGGGCTGGAACGGCACCACGGCCGCGGCCACCTGGTGCGCGCGGTCCTGGAGGGAGTGGCCTTCAACCTGCGCACCTGCCTGGACGCTTTTACCGAGAACGGTGTCGCGGTCACCGGGCTGGACGTCATCGGCGGCGGCGCCCGCAGCGAGGTGTGGATGCAGGTGCTGGCCGACGTCTGGCAGGTCCCGGTCCGCAGCCGCAGCATCGTCGCCGACGCCAACTCGCTGGGCGCGGCGGTCACCGCCGCCGTCGGCCTCGGCCTGGTCGACGACTTCGGTGTCGCCCGGGAGCTGAGCACGATCACCGCCGAGTACGCCCCGGACACGGCCCGCGCCGACCGCTCGGCCGAGCAGCACCAGCGCTTCCTCGACGCCTACGGCCGGCTGGAGCCGTGGTTCGGCGGCCGGGTGGTGGGCGCGTGAGCAGCCACCACCCGGCCGCGCCGGACCGGCGCCCGGTGGTCCTGGTGACCTCTCGCTCCTTCGGCACCGGCGGGGCGAACCTGGTCGCGTGCCTGGAGCAGGGCGGCTACCAGGTGGTGCGCGCCGGCTCCGACCACGACCTCGCGGGGCTCGCCCCCGCGCTGGGCCGTGCCGTCGGCTGGGTCGCGGGCACCGGCCCGGTCACCGCCCACCACCTCGCGGCCGCCCCGGCGCTGCGGGCCATCGCCCGCTACGGGGTGGGCGTGGACGCGGTCGACCTGGCGGCCGCGGAGTCGGCCGGGGTGACGGTGACCAACACCCCCGGCGCCAACACCGAGGCGGTCGCCGAGCACGCCCTGGCGTTGCTGCTGGCCGTGCTGCGGCGGGTCCCCGACGGCGACGCCCGGCTCCGGGCCGGCGACTGGACGGTGCGCCGGGGCCGCCAGCTCGGCGGCAGCACGGTCGGCGTGGTCGGCTTCGGGCGGATCGGCCGGGCCAGCGCCCGGCTGCTCGCCGGGCTGGGCTGCACGGTGCTGGTGCACGACCCGTACGTGCTGGAGGAGCAGGTGACCGCCGCGGGGTACACCCCGGTGCCACTCGCACGACTGCGGACCCGGGCGGGCGCGGTGTCCCTGCACTGCCCCGGCGGGGAGGTCCTCGTGGACGAGCGCTGGGTGGCCGAGGCGCCCGCCGGCCAGGTGATCGTCAACACCGCACGGGCCAGCCTGGTGGACGAGGCGGCGGTGGCCGCGGGCCTGCGGTCCGGCCGGCTGCACGGCTACGCCGCCGACACGCTCGCGACCGAGACGGCCGGCGCCGGCGCCGACGGGGTCTCCCCGCTGCTGGACCCGGCGCTGCGGGACCGGGTCGTGCTCACCCCGCACCTGGGCGCGCAGACCGAGGAGGCGATCGACCGGATGGGCCGGGCGGCGGTCGAGGACCTGCTGGCGGTGCTCGCCGGCCGCGAACCCGCCCACCCGGTCGTCCAGCCCCGTCCCCGACCCTCGGAGGTTCCCGCGTGAGCAGCCCGACCGGACCGGCCCCCGGACCGCACCTGCGGTTCGTGGGCGTCAGCACCGGCTCCTCCTCGATCATGACCGTCTTCCCGCGGTGGGCCGAGGCGCTCGGGCTGCAGGCGAGCCTGCGGGGGGTGGACCTGCCGCTGGACGCCGACCCCAGTGACTACCGGGCCGCGCTGGTCGACATGCGCGACGACCCGGACTGCCTGGGCGCGCTGGTGACCACGCACAAGATCGGTCTGCACGACGCGGCGCGGGACCTGTTCGACGAGCTGGACGAGTTCGCCGACCAGGTGGGCGAGGTCTCCTCGGTGGCGCTGCGCCCGCCGGCCGCCCCCGGGCGGCCGCGGCAGGTGCTCGGGGCTGCCAAGGACCCCATCACCGCCGGGCTGGCCCTGGAGGAGGTGCTCGTGCCGGACCACTTCGCGCGCGGCGGGGAGCTGCTCTGCCTCGGCGCGGGCGGTGCGGGCACCGCCATCGGCTGGTACCTGGCGGGGCGCCGCGACCGGCCGGGACGGCTGACCTTCCTCGACGTCGACGAGCACCGGCTGGCGCACCTGCGGCAGGTGGTGACCGGGCACGCCCCCGGCGCGGCCGTCGAGACCGTGCCCGTCGCCGGCGCCGACCTGCCGGCGCTGCTCGCCTCGCTGCCGCCCCACAGCGTCGTGGTCAACGCGACCGGCATGGGCAAGGACCGGCCGGGCAGCCCGCTGCCGGGGGGCGCGGTCTTCCCCGGGCAGGCCGTGGTGTGGGAGCTGAACTACCGCGGCAGCCTGGAGTTCCTGCACCAGGCCCGCGCCCAGGCGCAGCACCGCGAGCTGCAGGTGGTCGACGGCTGGCGGTACTTCATCCACGGCTGGACCCAGGTGATCGCCGAGGTGTTCCAGGTGCCGATGGGCCCCGACGTGGTCGAGGAGCTGGCCGCGCTGGCCGGGGACGGACGCCGATGACCGTGGTGCGCACCGTGCTCGGAGACATCCCGCCGGAGCGGCTGGGCGTCACCGACTACCACGAGCACCTCTTCCAGCGCAGCCCGCTGCTGCCCGGTGAGGACCTGGACGACGCAGCGGCCAGCGAGCAGGAGGCCGCCGCGCTACGGGGGGCAGGCGCCGACGCCATGGTGGACGCGACCCCGATCGGGCTGGGCCGTAACCCCGTCCAGGTGGCGGCCATCTCCAGGCGGACGGGGCTGCACGTCGTGCACGTGACCGGGCTGCACCGCGAGCCGCACTACCCGGTGGGCAGCGAGGTGCTGGCCGCGCCCGTCGACCGGCTGGCCGCCCGACTGCGCGGAGAGCTGCTGGAGGACATGCGCTCCCCCGGCTGCGACGACGGGGCCGAGGGCAGCCCGGTGCGGGCCGGCGCGCTCAAGGCCGGGATCGGGCTGTGGTCGGTGACGCCGTTCGAGCGCCGAGCGATCGCCGCCGTCGGCCAGGTAGCGGCCGGGACCGGTGCCCCGGTGATGGTCCACCTGGAGCACGGCAGCGCCGCCCACGAGGTGCTCGACCTGCTCGCCGAGGACGGCGTGGCGGCGGACCGGGTCGCCCTCGCCCACGTGGACCGCAACCCCGACCCGGGCCTGCACGCCGAGCTCGCCGCCCGGGGCGCCTACCTGGGCTACGACGGCGCGGCCCGGCACCAGCGCTGGCCCGACTCGGTGCTGCTGGACTGCCTCGCGGCCGTCGTCGCGGCCGGGTACGGCGAGCGGCTGCTGCTCGGCGGCGACGTCGCCCGGCGGTCCCGGTACGTCGCCTACGGGGGCATGCCGGGCCTGGCCTACCTGCTCACCAGGTTCGTGCCGCGGGTGCGCGCCGCCGTGGGCGAGGCCGCTACCGACGCCGTGCTGCGCGGCAACCCTGCTCGCTGGCTCGCGTGGGCGCCGCCGCGATGACCGGCCACAATGGGCGCGTGCAGGAGTTCGACGCGGTGGTCTTCGACTTCGACGGCGTGCTGGCCGACACCGACGCCGGGTGGGCGCGGACCGAGGCGGCGATGCGGGAACGCTACGGCCTGCCGTACACGGCCGCCGTGGCCGAGCAGACCCACGGCGTGGGGATGCTCGACTCGGTGCGGCTGCTGACCGCGGACGCCCCGCACCCGGTGGACGAGGACGAGGCGCTGGCGGCGATGCGCGCGCTGGCCGCCGAGGCGGTGCCCGCAGCGGCCCGTCCGTTCCCAGGGGCCCGGGCGGCGGTGGCCCGGATCGGCGAGCAGCTGCCGGTGGCCATCGCCTCGAACTCCGAGCGCCCGATGCTGGAGCTGCTCGTCAACCGGCTCGGCCTCGACGACCTGGTCGACGCGGTCGTGTCCGCGAGTGACGTCGCCGCGGTGCTCGACGCGGACGTCGACGGCGAGGCGCCCTACATCGTGACCGAGTACGTCCCCGGCCGGCCGCTGGACGAGATCATCGCCCGGGAGGGGCCGCTGGAGGGGGAGGCGCTGGTCCGGCTGGGCCGCGGCCTGTCCGAGGCGCTCGGCGCGATCCACGGCGCGGGCGTGGTGCACCGCGACCTGAAGCCGGGGAACGTGCTCATGGTCGGCGCCGACCCGGTGGTCATCGACTTTGGCATCGCCCAGGTCGCCGACGACGCGCGGCTGACCATGACCGGCATGGTGATGGGCACCCCCGGCTACCTCTCACCGGAGGTGGTCGAGGGCGGTGAGGTCACCGAGGCCACCGACTGGTGGGGATGGGCCGCGACGCTCGCGTTCGCGAACAGCGGCGACCCGCCGTTCGGGCGCGCCCCCGCCAGCGTGGTGCTCGACCGGGTGACCCGGGGCCGGACCCGGCTGGACGGCGTGGACCCGCAGCTGCGGCCGCTGCTGGCGGCGGCGCTCGACCCCGATCCCGGCTACCGGCCGCACGCGCAGGAGGTGATGGACGCCCTGCAGCTGTACGCCCAGCACCGGCCGGTCACCGGCGCGCTGACCCGGCAGCTGGGGCGTCGGGGGCCTGGTGCCGGTCCGGTCCCGGAGGCGTCCGGCCGGCAGCACACGCCGCCGGAGCCCTGGGCCGGGGACGCGCGCGCCATGGACCTGACCTCGGCCATGCCTCCGGTCGACCCCACCCGGGTGCAGCAGCTCCCGCCGGCCTCCGGCCATGTCCGCCGTGAGCCCGCGGCCGACCGCGCGGCGCGGGTGCTGCCGCCGCCGGCCGACCCGTGGTCGCCAGGGCCAGGACCGCAGCCGCCGGAGCCGCTGCGACCGGGAGCCGAGGACGACTACGGGCGGGACCCCCGCATCGGGCGGCCCCCGCGTAGCGGCACCGTGGCCGCGATGACGGTGGGCCTGGTGGGGCTGGCCTCGTTCGTGCCGCTGCTGGCGTGGGCGGCGTTGGCGGTGTGGTCGGTCGCGGCCCGCACCACCGACCACGCCCTCACCTCCCTGGTGCTGCGCCGGCACGACGCGGGGCCCCGCCGGTCCGACGTGCCGGTGCTGGTGCTGAGCTCTCCGTGGCATCTGCTGCAGGCGCTGCTCGGGACCGCGCTCGCGCTGCTGCTGCCGCTGGCGCTGGGCGCCGCGGTCACGGTGGTGACCGCCCTCGGCCTCACCGAGTTCGCGGGCTGGCCGGTCGGCTATGAGCACCCGGTGCCGGTCGCCACCGGCATGCTCGTCGGCGGCGTGTTCGCGTGGTGGGGGCCCGGTGGCCTGTCGCTGCGACGGGGGAGCCGGACGCTGTTGCGCGGGATGCTGCCCGGGCACCACACGACGACGCTGGTGGTCGGGTTCCTGCTCGCCGCCGGCGCGGCCCTGCTGGCCTGGACGATGCTGGAGGGTGGGTCACAGGGCACGGTGTCCTGGTGGCCGCTGCCGCCCGGGGCCCGGCCGCTGGAGTCCTGGATCCCGCCCGGGCTGCTGCCCTGACCGGCGCGACCCGGCTCGCTGCGCGCCGGTGACCGGCACGCGCGGGCACCCGGAGCGTCCGCGCAGCGGACGCCGGGGCTTCCATGATGGTCACGATTCGGTTACGGTGGTCCGCGTTCTCGCCCCCCGTGACCCCGGAGCGCCGCCCCGCGCCCTCTGCCCGGAAGGACCCCCCCATGGCTCGCATCGCCAAGCACCGTGCGCCCAGCGCCACCCGCCGCCAGCTCCCCAGGCTGGCCGGCCTGGTGGCCGTGGGCGCGACCGCGCTCGCGTCCCTCGGCGTCGCCGCCCCAGCCAGCGCCGCCGCGGCGCCCGCCCCGGCCACCGTCAAGACCGCCACCTCCGGCAACGTCTGGGACCGCGTCGCGGCGTGTGAGTCCAGCGGCAACTGGTCCATCAACACCGGCAACGGCTTCTACGGCGGGCTGCAGTTCTACCAGCCCACCTGGGTCGGCTTCGGCGGTCAGCGGTACGCGCGCTACGCCCACCAGGCCAGCAAGTCGCAACAGATCGCCGTCGCCCAGCGGGTGCTGCGGGTGCAGGGCCCGGGCGCCTGGCCGGTCTGCTCGGTCCGGGCGGGGCTGACCCGCACCAACGGCTTGGCCGTGTCCACCACCTCGTCGACGGGCAGCCGCACCTCCACGGCGCCCTCGCGCACGTCCTCCCGGTCGATGGCCGAGCTGGTCATCGACGGCAAGCGCGGCCCGCTCACCACCAAGGCGATCCAGCGCTGGGTCGGCACCTACCGGGACGGCATCTTCGGCCCCATCACCACCCGGGCGCTGCAGCGCAAGGTCGGCACCGTGCCGGACGGCATCTGGGGGCCCAAGTCCCAGGCCGCGCTCCAGGACTACCTGGGCATCCGCCGCGACGGCTCCAGGTTCATGAACTACCGCACCGTCGTGGCGCTGCAGAAGTACCTGAACGCCAACGTCATCCGCTGACGGCAGCAGCCTCCGGCGCCCTCCCTCCCGCCCGGGAGCGGAGGGCGTCGGCGCGTGTCCCGTGCCAGCTCCGAGCAGATAGCATCGACGGGCCGCGCTCGGCCGAGTCACCGGGCGCCCGGCCCCTGTAGCTCAGTTGGTAGAGCATCCGCCTTGTAAGCGGACGGTCGCGGGTTCGAATCCTGTCGGGGGCTCCGCGTGACCGCCCTGGCGGGGTGCGCGGCGGACCAACCGCCGGTCAGCGGCGCGTCCTGCCAGTCGCGTGCCCGGGGGTGGCCCGGTTGGACATTCGCCCGCATGGTATGTAACGATTTGGTAACGACGCGGAGATGCGTCGTCGCCACAGTACGTGTGCGTGCCCGCCGCGCCTGACCTTGTCAGCGGGCACCTCGGCCGGAACGTCCGGGCACCGGCAAGGGCGGGAGACCGCGGTAGGCCCCCCTGTCCGCCACCGCGGCGGTCGCGACCAAGCGGCCGAGTGAGTCACGGCCAGCAGCGCCCGACCCCTCTCGCCGGCGTGCGTCAGGAAGGAAACCCCCTGCATGAAGTACACCCCCAAGCACGCGGCTGCGCCCATGCGCCGCCGTCGCCTCGCCGGCGCCGCCCTCACCGGCGCCGCCAGCCTGGTCGCGATGGGCATGGCCGCCCCGGCTGCCCAGGCGTCCTCGGTCTGGGACCGCCTCGCCGAGTGCGAGAGCAGTGGTAACTGGTCCATCAACACCGGCAACGGGTTCTACGGCGGGCTGCAGTTCGCCCACTCCACCTGGGTCGGCTACGGCGGCCAGGAGTACGCGCAGTACGCCCACCAGGCCAGCCGCGCGCAGCAGATCGACATCGCCCAGCGCGTGCTCGAGGGCCAGGGGCCCGGCGCGTGGCCGGTGTGCTCCGTCGAGGCCGGGCTGACCGCCTCCAACGGTGGCAGCAGCGACGGTGCCAGCGGTGGGGCCGCCGCCTCCACCGAGACCGAGACCGAGTCCACCGAGACCGAGACCCAGAGCGAGCCCGAGCCGCAGCCCGAGCCGGAGACCTCGACCGAGGCCCCGGCGCAGTCCGCGCCCGCCCCGACGCAGTCCGCCCCGCAGCCGCAGGCCGCGGGCCAGCAGGTCACCGTCCGTCCGGGCGAGACCGTGGCCGGCATCGCCCAGCAGCACGGCGTGACCGTGCAGGCCATCGTGGAGGCCAACGGCCTGGCCGACGCCGACTTCGTGGTGGCCGGGTGGACCCTGGTCATCCCGCAGAGCTCCGAGGTCCACACCATCCAGCCCGGTGACACCGTCGCCGAGCTGGCCCAGGAGCACGGGGTCGCCGTGCGCGACATCGTGACCGCCAACGGCCTGAACGACGCCGACTTCATCGTCGTCGGCGAGCAGCTGCAGATCCCCGCGAACTGAGGATCTGCCCCCGCGGTGCCCGCACCGCAACCCTCCCTCACGACGGACCCCCGGCGGCCAGCAGGCCGCCGGGGGTCCGTCGTGCTGCGCCCCGCCTCCGCGGGGCGAGCGGCTCACCGCGGCGGCATCCGCAGCGCCCCGTCGAGCCGGATCACCTCGCCGTTGAGCAGCGGGTTGTCGACGATGTGTGCCACCAGCGCGGCGTACTCCTCGGGGTGACCCAGCCGGGAGGGGTGGGGGACCAGCGCCTCGAGGGTCTGCCGGACCTCGCCCGGCATACCGGCCATCATCGGCGTCTCCATGACGCCCGGGGCGATGGTGACCACCCGGATGGCCTTGTCGGCCAGGTCACGGGCCGCCGAGAGGGTCAGCCCGACGATACCGCCCTTGGACGAGGCGTAGGCCGCCTGGCCGACCTGACCGTCGAACGCCGCCACCGAGGCGGTCATCACCACCACGCCCCGGTCCTCGTCGACCGGCTCGTTGCCGGCCATCTGCTGGGCGGCCAGCCGGAGCACGTTGAAGGTGCCGACCAGGTTCACCTCGACGACGCCGCGGAAGGTCTCCAGGTCCAGCACCCCCCGACGGGACAGGATCCGGCCGGGCGTGGCCACCCCGGCGCAGGCGACGACCACCCGCAGGTCGCCGATGCCGGTGGCGCGCTCGACGGCCGCCGCGACCTGCCCCTCGTCGCGCACGTCGGTCGGGACGAAGTGGGCCCGGTCACCGAGCTCGGCGGCCAGCTCCTCGCCGCGGCCGCCCGCGAGGTCGGCCAGGACGACGTGGCCGCCCTGCTCCAGCAGCCGGCGGGCGGTGGCCTCGCCGAGCCCGCTGGCGCCGCCGGTCACGAGCGCGACGGTGGTGGGGGTGATACGCACGGGTGCTCCTTTGCGGTGCGGTGTCGGTGTCGGGTCCGTGGGCGGCTCAGCCGGCCGCCTGGGTGACATCACGCACCAGCTGGCGCGCGATGACCATCCGCTGGATCTGGTTGGTGCCCTCGAAGATCTGGGTGACCTTGGCCTCCCGCATCAGCCGCTCCACGACGAAGTCGCTGGTGTAGCCGTAGCCCCCCAGTACCTGCACCGCGTCGGTCGTGACCCGCATCGCGGCGTCGGAGGCGACCAGCTTGGCCACCGACGCCGCCTGGGTGTGCGACCGGCCGGCGTCCTTGAGCCGGGCAGCGTGCAGGTAGGTCGCCCGGGCGGCGCCGACCGCCGCGGCCATGTCGGCGAGCAGGAACGCGACGCCCTGGTGCTGCACGATCGGCTTGCTGAACTGCTCGCGCTGGGTGGCGTACTCGGTTGCCTCGTCCAGCGCCCGTTGCGCCAGCCCCGTCGCCGCGGCGGCGATGCCGAGCCGGCCGGAGTCCAGCGCCGTCAGCGCGATCGCCATCCCCTGGCCCTCGCTGCCGATGCGCCGGTCGGCCTCCAGGACGACCCCGTCGAGCAGCACCTCGCGGACCGTGTCGCAGGCCAGCCCCATCTTGTTCTCCGGCTCGGCGAACCCCAGCCCCTCCGCGTCGGCCGGCACCAGGAAACAGCTCAGCCCGCGGGTGCGGTCCTCGGACGTGCGCGCGAAGACGGTGTAGAAGTCGGCGTGACCGGCGTGGCTGATCCAGGCCTTGGTGCCCGACAGCCGGTAGTGGCTGCCGTCGTCGGAGCGGACCGCGCGGGTGCGGATGCCTGCGACGTCGGAGCCGGAGTGCGGCTCGGACAGGCAGTAGGCCCCGAGCAGGTCGCCGGAGAGCATCTCCGGCAGCCAGCGCTCCTGCTGCTCTGGGGTGCCGAACGTGGCCAGCGGGTAGCAGCTGAGGGAGTGGACCGAAACCCCCACCGCCACCGACGTCCACGCCCAGGCCAGCTCCTCCACGGCCTGCAGGTACACCTCATAGGGCTGGCCGCCGCCACCGAACTGCTCGGGCCAGGGCAGCGACAGCAGACCGGCGCGGCCGAGCTGGCCGAACACCTCCCGCGGGAAGCGCGCCTCGGCCTCGGCCTGGTCCACCTGGGGCAGCAGCTGCTCCCGGGCGATCTCACGCACCAGCGCGATCAGGTCCTCGGACTCCTCGGTCGGCATGACACGGCTCACGGGCATGCCTGGACTGTAGCCCGGGGCGGCCCCCGCCCCTGACCATCGGTCGCCGGTGTCCGGAGCGCCCGTGCGAGGATCGGCGGGTGGAGCTGCGCCGTCTCCTGCGCGAGGGCGCCGGGGCGCTGGGCGACCTCGGCGTGCTGGTGCCGATCGCGGTGGCGCTGGTCGTCGTCAACGGGCTGTCCGCGACCGCGGTGCTGCTGCCGGCCGGGCTGCTCTACGTCGCTGCGGGGCTGGCCTACCGGCTGCCGGTCCCGGTCCAGCCGCTCAAGGCCTTCGGCGCGCTCGCGGTCGCGCTGGGGCTGGGACCGGACGAGGTCGCCGCCGGGGCCATGCTGCTGGGCGGCGTCTTCCTGGTCCTGGGGCTCGCCGGCGCCCTGGGCGCGGCGGCACGGTGGGTGCCGTTGCCGGTCGTGCGGGGCGTGCAGCTGTCGGTGGGGCTGCTGTTCCTGCGGATCGCCTGGGACCTGGTCACCGACCCGCCCGCCGTGTTCACCGACGCGGGCCGCCCCGGCTGGTGGTTGGTCGGCGGCGCGGCTGCGGTGGCCGTGCTCTCCGTGCTCGCCCGCCGGCACCTCATCACACTGCTGTGGGTGCTGCTCGCGACCGGGGCGGTGCTGTGGCACGGGGCCGACCTGCGGCCCGGGCCGGCGCCGCTGACGACCCCGGCGCTCTCGGCCGAGGTGTGGGTGACGGCGGCCACGGCCCTGGTGCTGCCCCAGCTGCCGCTGACGTTCGCCAACTCCTGCCTGGCCACGGCGGACGTGGCCCGCCGCTACTTCGGGGCCGCGGCGTCCCGCGTCACCCCCGACCGGCTGGCGGTCTCGCTCGGACTGACGAACCTGCTGGCCGGCGCGATCAGCGGGATGCCGGTCTGTCACGGCGCGGGCGGGATGACCGCGCACCGTTACTTCGGCGCGCGCAGCGGCCTCGCCCCGGTCCTGCTCGGGTCGGCGCTGCTGGCGCTGGCGCTGCTGGCCGGTGCCTCGCTCGCCGGCTTGCTCGCTGCGTTCCCGCTGCCGGTGCTGGCCGGCCTGCTGGCGGTGGCGGGGCTGGCGCACATCGGGCTGGTGCGCGACGTGCGCGGGCGCCGCTCGTGGCTGGTGGTGCTGGTCGTCGCGGCCGCCGGCGTGCTGGGCCAGCTGGCCCTCGGGCTGCTGGCCGGGGTCGCCCTGGCCGCCGCGCTGGGGTTGTCCCGTCGCCGGGAGCCGTCCCTCGTCGGCTGACCGGTGTCAGAGCCGCGGCGGGGGCGTGGGGCGTGGCCGCTTGGGGTCAAGGTGGTCGCCGGAGGAGCGGCCCTGCAGCCGGCGCTGCACCCACGGCGCGACGTAGGTCCGGGCCCACTGGGCGTGGCCGCGGACCGTCTCCAGCCGGCCGGGGGCCGGCTGCGGGGGCAGCGGCACCTGCCAGTCCGCCTCGGCGGGGTCGTGCCCGAGCGCCTCGTAGGCCGCCAGTGCCACCCGCCGGTGCCCCTCGGTCGTCAGGTGGATCCGGTCCTCGGCCCACATCCGCCAGTCGTGGAGGAACTCCAGCCCCCACTGGTGGATGACCGAGCAGTCGTGGCGCTGGGCGATCGACCAGATGTGCGCGGTGTACACGGCGGCACGCCCCCGGGTCCGCCGGATGACCGGGGCGTGGACCGGGTCGGTGGGCGTGGCCAGCAGGACGTCGGCCCCGGCGGCGCGGGCCTCGGCGACCGCCTCCTCGAGGCGGGCGGCGAGCGCGTCGACGTCCGCGCGGGGGCGCAGGATGTCGTTGCCGCCGCCGACGATGCTGACCAGGTCCGGGCCCAGCTCCAGCGCCGCGGGCAGCTGCCGGCCGACCACGTCCTCCAGCTTGCGGCCGCGGATGGCCAGGTTGCCGTAGCTGAAGTCGTCCACCTGGGCCGACAGCAGGGCGGCGAGCCGGTCGGCCCAGCCCACGTAGCGGCCGGCCTGCTCCGGGTCGGGATCGCTCATGCCCTCGGTGAAGGAGTCGCCGACCGCGACGTAGCGGCGCCACGGCCGGGGCTGCGGACGGGTGCGGGCGGTCCGGCGGGCCGAGGCGGTCGGGTCACTGGGGCCGGTGGTGCCAGTCGGGTCGGTCACGGCAGGCTCCACTCGATCGGCTCGCCGCCCTGGGCGACGAGCAGCTCGTTGGCCCGGCTGAACGGGCGGGACCCGAAGAACCCGCTGCGGGCCGACAGCGGTGACGGGTGGGCGCTCTGCACGGTCGGCACGTCCCCCAGCGCCGGCGCCAGCGACCGGGCGTCCCGGCCCCACAGGACCGCCACCAGCGGGCCGCCGCGCCGGGCCAGCGCGGCGATCGCCAGGTCGGTGAGCTGCTCCCAGCCCTTGCCGCGGTGGCTGGCGGGGGCACCCGGGCGGACGGTCAGCACGCGGTTGAGCAGCATGATGCCCCGGTCGGCCCAGGGCGAGAGGTCGCCGGTGGTGGGCGGCGGCACGCCCAGGTCGGTCGACAGCTCGGCGTAGATGTTCTGCAGGCTGCGCGGGATCGGGTCCACGTCGGGCGCCACGGAGAACGACAGCCCGACGGCGTGCCCGGGGGTCGGGTACGGGTCCTGGCCCACGATGAGGACGCGGACCTCCTCCATGGGGTGCTGGAAGACGCGCAGCACGTGCTCGCCGGCGGGCAGGTAGCCGCGCCCGGCCGCTACCTCCTCGCGCAGGAACCGCCCCAGCCCGGCGACCGCCTCCTCGGCCGGGGCCAGCGCCTCGGCCCAGCTGGGGTGCACCAGCTCTCGCAGTCCCCGGGCCGTGCTCACGGGTGGCACTGTATGACGGGGTCGTGGCCGCCGCCGAGAGGGGGCGCGGTGAGCGGGGGCCGGGAGCAGGGCTCGCCCGGGACGGCGGCGGGGCGGAATGACACTCCTGTAGTTCGGTGCGTACAGTGGTCGCGCAGCAGGCACCAGCAGGAGTCGAGGAAGGAGCTGCGCATGGGCGCCGCCCCGCAGGTGAGGTCCCAGTCGTCGGCGGAGGAGCTGACCGAGCGTGACCGCCGGATCATCGACTTCGAACGGCAGTGGTGGAAGTACCCCGGCGCCAAGGAGCAGGCCATCAAGGACCTGTTCGACATGTCCTCGACCCGCTACTACCAGGTGCTCAACCAGCTCATCGACTCCCCGGCAGCGGTGGAGCACGACCCCATGCTCATCAAGCGGCTCCGCCGGATGCGCGCCCAGCGGCAGAAGTCCCGTTCAGCGCGCCGGCTGGGTTTCGAGCTCTGAGGGCGCTGGCTGGGCCGTGACCGGCCGCGGCGGACCGCGATGACCGCCGGGGGATGGCAGGAGGTCGGCCCGGGCGTCCTGGTCCGCCGGCACCAGGAGCTGGACCTCAACTGCGGGCTGGTGGTGGGCCAGGAGCGCGCCCTGGTCATCGACACCCGCGCCACGACCCGACAGGGCGAGGCGCTGGCCGCCGCGGTGCGCGAGGTCACCTCGCTGGAGCAGGTGGTGGTCAACACCCACGCCCACCACGACCACTGCTTCGGCAACGCCGCCTTCCGGGACTCCCAGGTGTACGCGCACGCCGGTGCCGCCGACGACCTGCTGCGCACCGCCGAGCACCAGCGCGCCCAGGTGATGCAGGCGCTACGGGCCGCGGGGCGGCAGGACGAGCTCGCCGACGTGGCAGCGACCGAGGTGGTGCTGCCGTTCTACCTGGTCGAGCAGGACACGCCGCTCGACCTCGGTGGGCGGCAGGTCCACCTGCTGCACGGCGGCCGCGGCCACACCGACCACGACCTCGTGGTCGCGGACCCCGGGGGCGGCGTCGTGTTCTGGGGCGACCTGGTCGAGGAGGGCGCCGACCCGGCGATGGAGGACTCCTACCCGCTGGAGTGGGCCGCCACGGTGGCCCGGCTGCGCCAGCACCCGCAGGTCCGGGACTGCCCCATGGGGGTGCCGGGACACGGAGCGGTGGTCGACACCGACTTCGTCGACGAGCAGTGCCAGGTCCTGCACCGGCTGGCGGCCCAGCTGGCGGAGGCGGTCGCGGAGGGGGAGGGCGACGTCGCCCGGCTGGTGCAGCGGTGCCAGGGCCTGGGGCTGCAGCTGGACACGGTCCGCACGACCGCGGTGCGGGTGCTGGAGACGCGGGGCAGCGGCCCGGGGCCGGGACCCGGCTGACCGGTCCGGTCCTCCGGCTGCGCGCGGGTGGGTCCACGGCATTTGCACTCGGGGGGCCCGAGTGCTAATCATTGGGTTAGCACTCGACACATCAGAGTGACAACCGACCGAACGGTCGAGGATTCGTGCGCCGGGCGACGTGAGCCCGTCACGCGGGTCCGTCCGTCGCGGGCGACCACGGTCGGCAATCCGTTCAGCGTGTGGGAGGAACCACCCGAATGGCCAAGACCATTGCATTCGACGAGGAGGCTCGCCGCGGTCTCGAGCGAGGGATGAACACCCTCGCCGACGCCGTCAAGGTGACCCTGGGCCCGAAGGGCCGCAACGTCGTGCTCGAGAAGAAGTGGGGCGCGCCCACCATCACCAACGATGGTGTCAGCATCGCCAAGGAGATCGAGCTCGAGGAGCCGTACGAGAAGATCGGTGCCGAGCTGGTCAAGGAGGTCGCCAAGAAGACCGACGACGTGGCCGGTGACGGCACCACCACCGCCACGGTCATCGCCCAGGCGATGGTCCGCGAGGGCCTGCGCAACGTCGCCGCCGGCGCCAACCCGATGGCCCTGAAGCGGGGCATCGAGGCCGCCGCCAAGGCCGTCAGCGACGAGCTGCTCTCCCAGGCCAAGGAGGTGGAGACCAAGGAGCAGATCGCTCAGTCGGCCTCCATCTCGGCCGCCGACGAGGAGATCGGCAACATGATCGCCGAGGCCATGGACAAGGTCGGCAACGAGGGCGTCATCACCGTCGAGGAGTCGCAGACCTTCGGCCTGGAGCTGGAGCTCACCGAGGGCATGCGCTTCGACAAGGGCTACATCTCCCCCTACTTCGTCACCGACACCGAGCGCATGGAGACCGTCCTCGAGGACCCCTACATCCTCGTGGTCAACTCCAAGATCAGCGCGATCAAGGACCTGCTCCCGCTGCTGGAGAAGGTCATGCAGTCCGGCAAGCCGCTGATGATCATCGCCGAGGACGTCGAGGCCGAGGCGCTGGCGACGCTGGTCGTCAACAAGATCCGGGGCAACTTCAAGTCGGTGGCCGTCAAGGCCCCTGGCTTCGGTGACCGCCGCAAGGCCATGCTGGCCGACATCGCCATCCTCACCGGTGGCCAGGTCATCTCCGAGGAGGTCGGCCTCAAGCTCGAGAACGCCGACCTGGACCTGCTGGGCCAGGCCCGCAAGGTCGTCGTCACCAAGGACGAGACCACCATCGTCGAGGGCGCCGGCGACGGCGAGGCGATCGCGGGCCGGGTCAACCAGATCCGCGCCGAGATCGAGAACAGCGACTCCGACTACGACCGGGAGAAGCTGCAGGAGCGGCTGGCCAAGCTGGCCGGTGGCGTCGCGGTCATCAAGGCCGGTGCCGCGACCGAGGTCGAGCTCAAGGAGCGCAAGCACCGGATCGAGGACGCCGTCCGCAACGCGAAGGCGGCCGTCGAGGAGGGCATCGTCGCCGGCGGTGGCGTGGCCCTGATCCAGGCGTCCTCGGCCTTCCACAACCTCCAGCTGGAGGGTGACGAGGCCACGGGCGCCAAGATCGTGCGGCTGGCGATCGAGGCCCCGCTGAAGCAGATCGCCATCAACGGCGGTCTCGAGGGCGGCGTCGTCGCGGAGAAGGTGCGGAACCTGACCCCGGGCCACGGCCTGAACGCCGCGACCGGTGAGTACGGCGACATGCTCGCCTTCGGCATCGCCGACCCGGTCAAGGTCACCCGCTCGGCGCTGCAGAACGCCGCCTCCATCGCGGCGCTCTTCCTCACCACCGAGGCGGTCATCGCCGACAAGCCGGAGAAGCAGCCGGCCGGTGCCGGTGCTGACGCCGGTATGGGCGGCATGGGAGGCATGGACTTCTGAGCCGACCCTGAGACTCCCGCGTTCCTCGCGGACTCTCGCGGAGGGCGGTCCCCGTACGGGGACCGCCCTTCGTGCTGCTCGGGGGTGGGCAGCGCGCCGCCGGGCCGGTCGGGGCCCACTAGGGTTCGCTGCTATGACGCTCGCCCGGTCGGTGCTGCTGTTCGGTCTGGCTGCCCTCCTGGAGATCGGCGGGGCCTGGCTGGTCTGGCAGGGAGTGCGGGAGCACCGCGGCTGGCTGCTGGTCGGACTGGGGATGGTCTCGTTGGGCCTCTACGGGCTGGTGGTCACCCTCCAGCCGGAGCTGCACTTCGGACGGGTGCTGGCTGCCTACGGCGGCGTGTTCGTCGCTGGGTCGCTGCTGTGGGCGGTCGCGCTCGACGGGTTCCGCCCCGACCGCTATGACCTGGCCGGAGCCGCCCTCTGCCTGCTGGGGGTGGTCGTCATCATGTACGCCCCCCGCGGCGGGTGAAGCGACAGCGACTACGGTCGGCAGACCGGCCCGGGAGCGACCGTCAACCTTCCTTGGCTTCCTGTTGCCATGTCTTGAGGAGTGGGTGAAACTGGGCCTGGCAGCTCAACATCACGGTGACCCTCAGTCGGGTCGCCTGTCAGGAAGGGCGGGTCGGCGTGAGAGGCAGGGTCGCAGCCGGGCACCGACAGGTGCTGCGCGGCCTGTTGCGTACCGGTGGGGTGGCCGCCCTCGTGCTCTGTGGCGGCTGGCTCTCTGTGACGACCGCCGCCGCCGACGACTCATCCGGGTCGCTCACCGTCGGTGGACTGGTCGACACCGCCGAGGACCTGATCGGGGACACCGTCGGGGCCGTCGCTGACCCGGTGACCACTCCCGTGGGACGGTCGGGGGCATCGGACGCGGCCGAGAACGCGGAGGTGCCGGACACTGCCGTCGGAGGGGTCACGCAAGTGGTGTCCGAGGCCGTGGAGGGAGGCGCTGAGGTCGTCGAGCCGGTCACCGAGTCACTCGGGGAGGTTGTGGAGACGGTCGCCCCCGTTGTCGACTCCGCTGGGGAGCAGCCGCAGCTCGTCACCGAGGATGTCGCTGAGCCAGTCGCGGAGACGGTGGCCACGGAGGTGGAGCGCGCCGTCGAACCCGTCGTGGCGACGGCGAGCCCGAAGGCAGAGCGTGCCGTCGAGCCTGCTGCGGATGTCGTCGCCCCGGTCGCCGAAACGGTCGCTGAGGTTGCCCGGCCGGTGACCGGCGCGGCTGCGAAGACGACCAAGCCGGTGGTGAAGGAGCTCGCGCCGGGCACCGACACCGTGGAAGACGTCGGGAAAGCACTGCCAGAGGTCTCGGACACGCCGACCCCGGTCGCCGACGCCATTGCGCCGGTGCTGCAGGCAGCCGACCCCGTTACCGAGGCGGTGGCTCCCGCGGTCGAGGGCGTGCAGGCAGCGCTCGACCCGGTCGGACGTATGGGGACGGCGGTCGTGCCTGTCGCCGAGGCGTTGACCCCCCTCGTCGAGGCGCTGGATCCGGTCGTCACGGCGGTCATGCCGGTGGCGGACGTGTTGAGCCCGGTGGTGGAGGCACTGGACCCCACCATCGAGGCGCTCGACCCGATCACCGAGGGCCTGGAGCCGGGTGTCCCGGGGCCGCAGCCCGCCTCTCCGGCTCCCGGACCGGATGACCCGCCAGGGGTGGCAACCTCACCGGAACCGGTCTCCGAACAGAGCAGCTTGGTCGGGGGCGCCGCGCTCGACTTGCTGCTGCCAGGCGACATCACCCGGTCCGCGAGCGTGCCGACCGAGGCCAGCGCCGCGTTGCTCTCGCCGACGGGCATCGCTCCGGCAGCGACCGACCGACCACACACGGTGACGTTCGCCGACCCACCGGCCAGGGCGACGACGCCAGCGATGGTCCCGTCCAGCCGCTCGGCCCCCGCTGTCACGGCTGCCCCTCACGACGCCACCGGAACCGTGGAGCGCGGTCCTGGCGCGGCCGCCGACAGCGCGCCGCGTTCGCTTGCTGCGCCGTGTGCCGAGGCCGCGGCCTCGGCGACGCGTCACGCTGACTCGACCGCTGCCGCCTTCGGCAGTGAACCCACGCTGCTGACCGGGGTCTCCTCGGCCAGCACCTCCGTCCTCGGTCCGCGAGACCGGGCCGAGGAGATTCCGACCTCTCCCGCCTGAGGGATACCGCGGTCGGCCGCTCACGCAGCCGACCTGTCCAGCCGCGCCCTGGTGCGCGGCTCCCTCAGACCAACTCGTGATGAACGGGAGAGACAGACATGCACACACAGACACGGCGAGCGCTGCGCTGCGCGCTCGCGACAGGAGGGCTGGTCCTGCTCGGCGCGACCGGAGCGCAGGCCCAGCAGCAAGGACTGCTTGACGACACGGCAGTGAACGCTGAGGTCACCGTCACGGCCGACGTCGACGCTGGTCAGCCACAACGGCTGGCCGATGACGTCATCGACGCCGCGGAGGAGACCCTCGGGTCCGCCATGGTGGAGGCGGACCTCGAGGCGGAGGTCTCGGCAGACCCCGCAGGAGCCCATGGTGACGTCGATGCGGAGGCTGTGGTCGAGACCGCCACGAAACCGGCGGCTGAGCCGGTGGCGGAGACGGTCGAGGACGTCAGCAGCACCGCACGATCGGCTGCTGAGGTCGACGCCACGGTGGACGTCACCACCGAGGCGAGCGCACCCGACACGGCTACCGACGCTGAGGTCCCGGCGGAGAACGCGGGAGCCGATACCGACGTCGATGCGGAGGTCACCGTGGACACCGCCGCGGAACCGACGGCTGAGCCGGTGGCGGAGACGGTCGAGGAGGCCAGCAACACCGCAGGTTCGGCCGCCGAGGTCGACGCCACGGCGGTCGTGGATACCGAGGCGACGACTGAGCACGCCACAGTGGCTGACGCCACCGTCGACCCGGGTTCTGTGGTGCAGCCGGACACACCGGACATCACAGACCTGTCCGTCGACGCCGACCTCACGGTCGACCCGGATAACGCACTCGTCGACGGTGACGTGGACGCCACGGTGGACCTGGGCACCACTCAGGCACCTGCCGGTGACGCGACTGACGGTACGGCCGGAGACGGTGTGGTCGGTGGTCTGCTGCCGGAGGACTCGTTGTTGGAGACCGACCTCGATGCTGTCGCCGGGGTGGGTGAGCTGGTTGGCGTGGAGACCGTGGACCAGGTCACTGTGCTGCCGGACGGGCAGTTGGGTGCTGAGGCCGATGTCTGTGTGGGCGTCGTCGTGGGCGGCTCGCTCGAGGGTCGGTGCGGGGCCACCCAGCAGCCAGCTGACGGGGCGGTCGGTGGTGACGTGGACCTCACGGTGGACCTGGGCACCACTCAGGCACCTGCCGGTGACGCGACTGACGGTACGGCCGGAGACGGTGTGGTCGGTGGTCTGCTGCCGGAGGACTCGTTGTTGGAGACCGACCTCGATGCTGTCGCCGGGGTGGGTGAGCTGGTTGGCGTGGAGACCGTGGACCAGGTCACTGTGCTGCCGGACGGGCAGTTGGGTGCTGAGGCCGATGTCTGTGTGGGCGTCGTCGTGGGCGGCTCGCTCGAGGGCCGGTGCGGGGCCACCCCGCAGCCAGGCGACGGGTCGGTCGGAATCGGCGCCGACGCCGAGGTGGTCGTCGACCCGGGAACCATCGGCCGGGTCGAGGCGAATGCCTGCGCCGAGATCGTCATCGGCGCGGGACTGACTGGATTCTGCTCGGACCCGAGGGGCCCGACCGAGCCGACGGACCCGACCGAGCCGACGGACCCGACCGAGCCGACGGAGCCGACGGAGCCGACGGAGCCGACGGAGCCGACCGAGCCGACCGAGCCGACCGAGCCGACCGAGCCGACCGAGCCGACCGACCCGACCGAGCCGACCGACCCGGCGGAACCCGTGGGCTCTGCGGGTGACCCCACGGACGTGAGCGAGCCGACGGGCTCGGTGGGGCCCTCCGGCGCTGCGGGAGACCCCACGGACCCGGTGGGCCCGCTGGACTCCGGTGACCGTGCTGACCAGGGTGCCTCCCGAGGTGACGGCCGGGGGACTCCCTCGGCCCCGCTGGCCTCCGGCGTCCTGAGCGGTGGTGGTGACCTGCGCACTGATGGTGATGAGGTGACCGCGCGCCGCGGTGTACTGGCACAAACCGGTGCGGACGCCAACCTCATGGCAGGCCTCGCCCTCGTGCTGCTGTCGCTTGGTGGGCTCATGCTGGGCCTCCGGCGGCGGCTGAACGGCTGACCGCAGAACCCCAACAGGTGGCCCCGGCGACAGGATCGCCGGGGCCACCTGCCCCGGCCCGCGTGTGCCCCGCTGGGAGGACCCGACAGCAGCCGCTAGCGTGGCCTCGGTGCTCCAGGGAGGTGCGGCGCGAGGCGAGGAGGTGGGGCGGCAGTGATCTGGATCGACCCGCCCGTCTGGGCCGCGCACGGCCGGCTGTGGTCCCACCTCATCAGCGACGCCTCGGTGGAGGAGCTGCACGCCTTCGCGGCGCGGACCCACCTCCCTTCCCGGTCCTTCGAGGGCGACCACTACGACGTCCCCGCGGAACGGCACGCCGAGCTCGTCGCCGCGGGAGCCGAACCCACCAGCGGCGGTGACCTCGCCCGTCGGCTGCGGGACAGTGGGCTTCGCTTCCGCAAGCGCCGCGGGGAGCGGCCGCTGGCCCGGATCGTCGACGGCCTCGCCGCGGTCGGTGGACGGCACACCCTCGAGGTGATCGCCTCGACGCTGGAGCCGCCGGCGTCCTCCGGCGCCGCCGTCGTCCTGGTGCACGACGGGGAGGGCCACGTGGTGCTGGTACGCAGCCACTCGCGCCCCGGGTGGGCCCCGCCCGGTGGCAAGCGCGAGCCCGGCGAGACGATCCGGGCGTGCGCGGTCCGGGAGGTCGCCGAGGAGACCGGGCTGCAGCTGGACCCGGTGCTGCTGTCCCCGGTGGGCTACGAGCGCGTCGTGGTCCGCGCCGGCGAGCAGGTGCCTCCGTGGGACGCCGGGGACAACCACATCGCGGTCTACGCTGCGCGGGTCAGCCGCCGGCCGGTGCGGCCGGTCGCCGACGACGTCGCAGAGGCCGGCTGGGTGCCGGTGGACACCGTGCGGCAGCAGTGCGGCAGCCAGCCGTGGTGGGTGCTGGTGGACCACTGGCTGTGGCGGCTCAGCGGGGCGGGCGCCCCGAGCTGAGCCTCAGCGGCTGGCCGCCAGCCGCTGCAGCTCCCGGGCCACGTTGGCGCGGGCCCGGTCCTCCCACCTCGCCGTGCCGTGCCGGGTGCGGTAGACCGGTCCGGCGACCAGCTGCTCCAGGATCTCGCTCCGTGCGCTGGCGTAGCGTGCTGGCGGCACGTGGGCGTACTCCTGCCGCACCTGGCGGCAGTACTGGTCGAACCGGCCGGTGGGCGCCGCGAGCACCCACAGGTCGGCGTCGTGCATGACCGCCAGCGGCCCCGTCGGTCCTCGGCCGGCGGTTCCGTGCGCGAGCGTCATCAGCACCAGCCGCTCGACCGCGTCGATGACCTCCTCGGCGGCCCCCAGCCGGTGCAGGTGGTCGCGGGCGATCGCGGCGCTGCGGTGCTCGTTGCTACCGGCGGCGGCCCGCGGGTCGTAGACGACGTCGTGGTACCAGGCCGCCAGCCGCGCGGTGGTGGCCTCCGACGGCGTGCAGCTCCCCGCACCGGCCAGCTCCTCGACCGCCGCCAGCACCTCCGCGAGGTGCCGCACGGTGTGGTAGCGGCGGGCAGGCTCGGACCAGCGCTCGAGCAGGAAGGCGGTCTCGGCCCGCCAGCGGTCCGGGCCGGCGTGCGGGGCCGCGGTGGCCAGGTCCGCCGCACCGGAGGCCGCCAGCTGCTGGCGGGCAGGCTCAGGCGTCTGCGTCACGCTGCCCAGTGTGCCGCCCGAGCGCTACCGTGCCGATATGTGGCAACGCATCCTGAGGCGCGGCGCCCGCATGGCAGCACGGACCGCCGCCAGGGAGGCCCGGCGGGCACGGCAGCGACAGCGCCGGGCCGGCCGGGCCGAGCAGGCCCGGCCTGTCGACCATCGCGAGCCGCCCCGCGGCTACCCAGGGGACTTCTCCGGGACGCCGCGCATGGCGTACCGGCCGGTGGACGACGGGCAGCCCGACCCCGGCGAGATCATCTGGACGTGGGTGCCCTTCGAAGAGGACCACTCCCGGGGCAAGGACCGGCCGGTGCTCGTCGTGGGCCGGGACGGGCGCTGGGTGCTCGGGTTGCAGCTGACCAGCAAGGACCACGACTTCGACGCCGAGCAGGAGGCTCGCGCGGGCCGCTACTGGGTCGACATCGGCACCGGCGACTGGGACCACCAGGGCCGGGCCAGCGAGGTGCGGGTCGACCGGGTGCTGCGGCTGGACCCCGACCGGCTGCGCCGGGAGGGCGCCGCGCTGGACCGTGCCCGCTACGAGCAGGTCGCAGCCGCCGTCCGCCAGCACGCGGGCTGAGGCTGTGGAGGCCGGTGGGGTGAGCGCGAGCGGAGCGCGCGAGGAGTCGGTGCGCCGGGCCGGTCGCCGGTTCCTCCGTCCGATCCTGCTGGACCGACGGTTCGCGCTGGCGGTCAAGGCCGGCGTCGCTGCCGCGCTCGCCTGGAAGCTCGGGGACATCCTGCCCCCGGACTGGATGGCCGAGTACGCCTACTACGCCGCCATGGGCGCGATGTCGGTCATCTACCCGGTGGTCGGCGACTCGTTCAAGGAGGCGATGCGGGCCACTGCCGCCATCCTCATCGGGACGGTGCTCGCCTCGCTCATGCAGTGGTTCACCTGGCCCAACACCTTCACCGTCGGCCTGATCGTGCTGCTGGCGGCGCTGGCCAGCAACCTGCGCTTCCTCGGTGCCCAGCGCTCCTGGGTGCCGATGGCCGCGCTGTTCGTGCTGGTCTTCTCCGGGGACCCGCCCCGGGACTACGTGCTGGCCTACACCAGTCAGGTCGTGCTCGGGGCAGCCGTCGGCCTGGGGGTGAACTACGCGCTGGTGCCGTCGCTGAACCTGACCAGCCTCGGTGCGGCCATCGACAACCTGCGCGAGGAGGTGATCCGGCAGCTGCGGCAGATCCAGCAGGTGCTGGAGGCGGAGGCCGCCGCCGACGACGGCACCCTCGCTCAGGCGGTGGAGGCGCTGGAGCTGGACCGCGACGCGCTGCGCGACTCCCTGGAGGAGGTGCGCCGGTCCCAGCGCGGCAACCCGCGTGCCCGCCGCTACCTGGAGTCCCGACAGCGGCTCCGCAGGCACGCGGAGGGGCTGGGCCGGATCGCCTTCCTGGTCCAGGACGTGGGGGTCGTGCTGCGGGAGTTCGAGGTGGACCGCTACCACGTGCTCGAGGGGCAGCTGCGGGAGCGTACCGGGCGGGCCTTCGGGGCGATCGCCGACCTGCTGGAGCAGCCCGCGGACGAGACCCGCGAGGCCGCCGAGCAGGCCGTGCTCGCGTTGATGGACGGCATCGAGGAGAGGACCTTCGAGGACCGCCAGGGCCGCTACCTCGCCGGGGTGGTGGGGGTGTCGGCCCAGCGGTGCCTGCAGACCTTCGGGACCCACCTGGCCCCGCCGGGCGGCCGACAGTGAGGCGCGTGCCGCCCGGACCGGCCAGGTCAGCGAAGAGGGGACGCACCTGACCGGTCCGGGGCGGCTGTCCGCCCCGCCCGGGGCGGTTACTGCTCGTCCGGGCGGGTGTCGAGGGTGACGGTGGCCTCCTGCTCCTCGCCGTCGCGCAGGTAGCTGAGCACTGCCTCCTCGCCGGCGGTGCGGGCCCGCACCTGCGCGACGAGGGCCACCGCGCTGTCGACGCGCTCGCCGTCGATGGCGGTGATGACGTCGCCGCGCTGCAGCCCGGCGGTCTCGGCGGGGGAGCCCTCCTCGACCTGGGTGACGCCGGCCGCGGAGATCACCGCGCCGTCCGCCTCGGCCTCGGCGTCGGCCAGCCCCACGCCCACGAAGGCGTGCTCCACCGTGCCGTCCTCCAGCAGCTGGCCGACGACCGACTCGGCCACCCCGACCGGGATGGCGAACCCGATACCGATGTTGCCGGCCTGGCCGCCCGCCCCCTGGGAGAGGCTGGCGATGGATGAGTTGATGCCGACCAGCCGGCCGGAGGCGTCCACGAGCGCGCCGCCGGAGTTCCCCGGGTTGATGGGGGCGCTGGTCTGGATGGCGTTGGTGACCACGGGCTGACCACCTGCGGCGCCCGGGCCGACGGACTGGGTGGTGACCGGCCGGTCCAGGGCGCTGACGATCCCGGTGGTGACCGTCCCGGACAGGCCCAGCGGGTTGCCCACCGCCATGACCGGCGCACCGACCCCCAGCTCCTGGTCGTCGCCGACCTGGACGGGGGTCAGGTCGTCCGGGCCCTCCGCCAGCTGCAGCACCGCAAGGTCGGTCGCGACGTCAGTCCCCACCACGTCGGCCTGGTAGCCGCGGCCGTCGGACAGCGTCACGCGCACCTGGTCCGCCCCCGCCACGACGTGGGCGTTGGTGACGACGTGGCCCTCGCCGTCCCAGATCACGCCGGAGCCGGCGCCGCCGCCCTGGCCGCTGCCGGAGCCCACCGTGATGGCCACCGAGCTCGGAGTGACCTGGTCGGCGACCTGCCCCCAGTCCACCGAGTCAGCGAGCGAGGCGTTGGCGGCCGAGGGCGCCGCCGTCTCGGGCTGCGCCGCACCGTCCGTGGCGGTCTCGGTGACGATCGGGGCGTCGTCGTCGGCCAGCTGCACCACGCCAGCGGTGCCGGCGGTCGCCAGCGCGGCCGACAGCAGGCCGACCGCCAGCAGCGCCCCCCAGCCGGGTCGCCGGTCGCGGGCGGGGGGCGGGGCAGAGTGTGGCTGCATGGGGTAGGTCATCACGGGCTCCTTCCGTGGCACGGGCCGAGCGGCCAGGCCGGGGACAGGTTCCAGTGGACCATCCGGCCCTCGGGGCCGGCTGGGTCGCTGCTGGGCCTCCGCTGAACGCCGCAGCGGGGCGCTGGTCCTCCCGCCACGGCCGCCATGGGTGGTGGTTTTGGTTGCGAACGGGTAACGATCGGCACGCGCGTTGCCGGTTCCCCGCAGCCCGCCGGAGACGCGTCCGGGGGTACGTTCCTGCAGGTCAGCGCGGGTCACTGGACAACTTCTGGCGCGCCCCCACCGCGGTGGGCGAGCCGGCGCGCGGGGAGGTGGGTGGTTGAGCCGGTGATGGCCTCGCCCTACGGTCATCGCAGTAGTTCCGAGTCCAATCGGGGCGGCGTGTTCCCACCGGCCGTGACGCCGGTGCGGGTGGCATGTGCCTCGTCCGACCGAAAGGACGATCGAAATGTCCCTGTCCAGGACGCGTATGGGCGGCGTGGCCGCCCTCGCCGCGAGCGGCGCCATGGTGCTGGCCGCCTGCGGTGACGACAACGGGGGGTCCGACGGCGGTTCCGGTGGTGGTACCGGCGACGGTGGTGGCGGCGAGGCCAGCACCCTCGAGCAGCTGCAGGAGGAGGGCAGCATCACCGTCGGGTTCGCCGGTGAGGAGCCCTACAGCTACCAGGATGAGAACGGCGAGCTCACCGGTGCCACCATCGAGCTGCACCGGGAGGTCTTCAGTGCCCTGGGCATCGACGAGGTCGAGGGCCAGCTGGTGGAGTGGGACGCCCTGATCCCCGGGCTCAACGCCGGGCGCTTCGACGCGATCTCGGCCGGCATGTCCATCCTGCCGGAGCGGTGCGCGCAGGCCGACTTCGGCGACCCGGAGATCATGTACACCACGGCCCTGCTCGTGCCCGAGGGCAACCCGATGGACCTGCACAACATGCAGGACATCCAGGAGGCCGACGCCACGCTCGCCGTGATGAGTGGCGCCATCGAGCAGGGCTACGCCGACGAGATGGGTATCCAGACCCAGACCGTCAACAGCCCGCAGGACGGGCTGGACCAGGTCGTCAACGGCCGCGCCGACGTCTACGCGCTGACCGGCATCTCGCTGCGTGCCATGGCCGAGAACAACGCGGACGCCCCGGTCGAGGTCACCGACTCCTTCGTCGCCGTCGTCAACGGTGTCGAGCAGGTCGGCGCTGGCGCCACCGTCTTCCGGCAGGAGGACGACGCCCTGCGCGAGGCCTACAACGAGGAGCTGGCCAACATCGTCGACGACCCGGCTGAGTATGAGCGGGTCCTCGGCCCGTTCGGCTTCACCGAGGCCGAGCGCCCGCCGGAGGACATCACCACGGAGATGCTGTGCGAGGGCGAGCTGCCCCAGGTTGACGAAGGGGACGACGCCGCCGAAACCACCGATTCGTGAGCGATCTGCTCGACACGCTGGCAGCGGCGTCGCCGCAGCTGTGGGAGGGCACCCTCGTCACCCTGCAGCTGACCTTCGGCGGCGCCGCGCTGGCGTTCCTCGTCGCGGTGGGGCTCGGCCTGGCAGCGCTCTCGCCGTGGGTCATCGTGCGCACGCTGGTGCGGGTGATCGTGGAGCTCTTCCGCGGCACCTCGCTGGTGGTGCAGGTGTTCTTCCTGTTCTACGTGCTGCCGCTGTGGGGCGTCGAGCTCGCGCCGTACACCACCGGGATTCTCGCGCTCGGGCTCAACTACGGGGCCTACGGGTCCGAGGTGGTGCGTGGCTCGCTGACCTCGGTGCCCCAGGGGCAGTGGGAGACCACCACCGCGCTGTCGATGTCGTGGCTGCACAAGATGCGCCGCGTGATCTGGCCGCAGGCCTGGGCGCTGATGCTGCCCGGGCTCAACAACCTGCTGATCATGCTGGTCAAGGGCACCGCGCTGGCGAGCTTCTTCCTGATGAACGACCTCACCTTCGTCAGCGACCAGATGCGACGCACCGCCGGCACGTTCACCTCCTACGGGATCGCGATGGTGATCTACCTGCTCATCGCGCTGGCGCTGTCGTGGGCGCTGCGGGTGCTGGAGGCCCGGGCGTTGCGCCGGCTCGGGCTGCGTGAGCCGACCAAGGGCGAGACCGCCAAGGCCACGGCGGAGGCGGTCGCATGACGTGGGACACGGAGTTTGCCCTCAGCGTCTTCCCGGAGCTGCTGTCGGCGTTCGTGCGGGTGACCCTGCTGGTCACCGTGGTGGGCTCGCTCATGGCGGCGGCCCTGGGCCTGGTCTGGGCGATCACGCAGCGGAGCCTGGGGCGGCGCAGCCTGCCGCTGCGATGGGTCCTGGACTTCATCCGGATGACCCCGATCCCGGTGCAGCTGCTGTTCGTGTACTACACGTTCAACAACCTGTCGGCGCTGACCGTGGGCATCCTGGTGTTCGGCATCCACTACTCCACCTACATGGCGGAGTCCTACCGGGCCGGCATCGAGTCGATCCGCAAGGGCCAGTGGGAGGCCGCGACGGCGCTGAGCCTGCCGCCGCACCGCACCTGGCGGGCCGTCATCCTGCCGCAGGCGCTGCGGGCCACGCTGCCCTCGCTGGGCAACTGGGCGATCGCGATGTTCAAGGACACCCCGTTCCTGATCTTCATCGGGGTACTGGAGATGGTCACCGTCGCCCGCCAGATCGGCGGCAGCACCTTCCGCTACACCGAGACGTTCACCATCGCCGGCCTGATCTTCCTGGCGGCCAGCTACCCCACGGCCATCCTCATGCGGAGACTGGAGAAGAGACTTGCCTACTGACACGACGCCGATGATCCACTTCCAGGACGTCGTCAAGCGGTTCGGCGACACCACGGTCCTGGACGGGCTCGACTTCACCGTGGCCCCCGGGGAGCGGGTCACCCTCATCGGCCCCAGCGGGTCGGGCAAGACCACCATCCTGCGACTGCTGATGACCCTGGAGGACCTGACCGAGGGGTTCATCTACGTCGACGGGGAGCCGCTGACCCACGAGCTGCGCGACGGCAAGCGGGTGGCCCGCCGCCCCCGGGACGTCAGCAAGACCCGCCGCCGCATCGGCATGGTGTTCCAGCAGTTCAACCTCTTCCCCAACATGTCGGTGCTCGAGAACATCACCGAGGCACCCATCCACGTGCTCGGCAAGCCCAAGCAGGAGGCCCGCGAGGACGCGCTGCGGATCCTGGAGCAGGTGGGGCTGCGCGAGCGCGCCAACGCCCACCCGATGCAGCTCTCCGGCGGCCAGCAGCAGCGGGTGGCGATTGCGCGCGCGCTGGCCATGCACCCCGAGATCCTGCTGCTGGACGAGGTCACCTCGGCGCTGGACCCCGAGCTGGTCGGCGACGTGCTGGAGGTGCTGCGGGAGATCGCCCGCACCACCAACATCACCATGCTGATCGTCACCCACGAGATGCAGTTCGCCCGTGACGTCTCCAACCGGGTGCTGATGTTCGACAGCGGCCGGATCCTCGAGGAGGCCGAGCCGGACAAGATGTTCAGTCATCCCGAGCACGAGCGGACCCGGCGCTTCCTGCAGGCGATCCTGTAGCGGCTACTCCTCCGCGGCGCCCTGCCGCGCCGGCAGGCTGACCGCGAACGTGGCGCCGCCGCCGGGCGTGGGCCGGTGCCGCACCGACCCGCCGTGCTGGCCCACGATCGCGGCGACGATCGGCAGCCCCAGCCCGGTGCCGCCGCGGGCCCGGCTGCGGCTGGGGTCGGCGCGGAAGAACCGCTCGAACACCCGGGCGGCCGCCCCCTCGTCGATGCCCTCGCCGTGGTCGCGCACCTCCACCAGGCACCAGCCGTCCGCCCGGCCCAGCGCCACCTCCACCGGGGTGCCGTCGGGCGTGTGGGACAGCGCGTTGGCCACCAGGTTGGTCAGCAGCTGCCGCAGCGCGTTGTCGTCACCCGTGGTGACCACCGGGCCCTGCCGGTCATCGGTGCCCTCCACCCGGGTCAGCGTGATGCGGCGGTCGGGCGCGCGGACCCGCGCGTCCTGGACGATGTCGGCCGCCAGCACCGTCAGGTCGACGGGGGCCCGGTCCACCGACGGCCCACTGTCCAGCCGGGTCAGCAGCAGCAGGTCCTCCACCAGGCGCGACATCCGGCGGGCCTCGTCCTCGATGCGCCGCATCGCCTGCGCGACGTCGTCGGGCTCACGCACCCCGCCCACCCGGTAGAGCTCGGCGTAGCCGCGCACCGTGGCCAGCGGGGTGCGCAGCTCGTGAGAGGCATCGGCCACGAAGGTGCGCATCCGCTCCTCGGAGGCCTCCCGCACCGCGAACGAGGCCTCCACGTGCGCGAGCATCCGGTTGAGCGAGTTCGACAGCGAGGCCACCTCGTCGCGGCCCCCGCGCTGGGGGATGCGCCGGGCCAGGTCCCCCGCGGCGATCGCGGCCGCCGTGTCCTCGATGCGCGACAGCGGCCGGAACGCCCGGCGCACCCCGACCCAGCCGAGCAGGGCCACCGCCACCAGGGTCGAGCCGCCGACCAGGCCGGTCAGCACCCACAGCTGGTGCACGGTGTTGTCGACCGAGGTCAGCGGCAGCGCGACCGCGAGGGTCCCCTCGCCGGTGCTCATCCGCCGCACCAGCACCCGCCACTCGGTGGAGCTCTCGACGGAGGACACGGTGAACGGCCCCTGCTCGACCCGGCCGTCGTCCCACTCGATGCGGCCGAGGTCGGGTTGGGCCTGCACCTGCGCCGGCGTGGTCCACACGTAGAGCGCGTCGCTGTCCTCGCGGGGCGTGATGGCCACGTAGTAGGCGTTGGGCGGCACCGTCTCGCCGCTGCCCTCGCCGCCGCGGAGGTCGGCGTAGGCCATCCGGCCCAGCGGCTCGATGTAGGCGCGCAGCTCGGCGTCGGTGCGGTCGGTGAGGTAATCCCGCAGCAGGGTCGCCGTCAACGTCGTGGTGACGGCGTAGGCGGCCAGCACCAGCAGCACCACCACGGTGACCAGGCGCGCGGTGAGCGACAGGTCGTGCAGCCGGGTCCGCAGCCGCTCCCGGATCCCGGCAGCGGATCCCTCCTCGGTGGTGGCGGGTGCGGGACTGCTCACGCGTCCTCGCGCGGCTCCCGGAGCACATACCCGACGCCCCGCTTGGTGTGGATCATCGGGGGCCCGACGACGTCGATCTTGCGGCGCAGGTAGGAGATGTAGGACTCCACGATCCCCATCTCGCCGCGGAAGTCGTAGTCCCAGACGTGGTCGAGGATCTGAGCCTTGGACAGGACCCGGCCCCGGTTGAGCATGAGGTAGCGCAGCAGCTTGAACTCGGTGGGGGAGACCTCGATGACGGTGCCGGCCCGGCGCACCTCGTGGGAGTCCTCGTCCAGCTCCAGGTCGCCGACCCGCACCAGGGTCTCGTCCTCCTCGGCGGTCGGCCGGGTGCGCCGCAGCACCGCGCGGATCCGGGCCACCACCTCCTCCAGGCTGAACGGCTTGGTGACGTAGTCGTCACCGCCGACGGTCAGCCCCTTGAGCTTGTCGTCCAGGGAGTCCCGGGCGGTGAGGAAGACGATCGGCAGGTCCCGGCCCTGGTCGCGCAACTTGCGGGTGACCGTAAAGCCGTCCATGTCCGGCAGCATCACGTCGAGCACGGCCAGGTCGGGGTCGTGCTCGCGGGCCAGCTGGAGGGCGGTGGCGCCGTCGGGGGCGGCGTGCACCTCGAACCCGGCGAACTTCAGGCTGGTGGCCAGCAGCTCGCGGATGTTGGTCTCGTCCTCGACGACGAGGAGGGTCGCCTCAGCGGTGGTCATGGCTCCCAGTCTGCGACCGCAGGCTGAGTGCTGGCTGAGTATGGCCTGGACGGGCAGGCGGGCCGGGCGCGACGGCGGTGCCCTCAGGGCAGCGGCGAGTGCGCCCGGTCCGAGCCCTGCGGCGGGCGGCTGCGCGCGAGCTCGGCCCAGTCGGTGCCGAGCAGGTCGGTCGGCTCGTCGGCGATGAGCGCGGCCCCGGCGTCCTGCAGCTCGGCGGTACCGAACCCGCCGGTGCGCAGCGCCACGCACGGGGCGCCGGCCCGGGCCGCGGCCGCGACGTCGTAGGGGGTGTCGCCGACGGCGAACGCGATCTCTCCGCCGGCCTCCACGATGGCCGCCTCGAGGATGTCCGGCTCCGGCTTGGACTCACCGGCCTGGTCGGAGGAGGTCACCGCCGACAACGTCCCCTCGGGCAGGTCGAGCAGCGCGAGCACGTGCTGGGTGAACCGGTCCTTGCCCGAGGAGGCCAGCGCGATCGTGAAGCCGGCCTCCTTCAGCTCCAGCACCAGCTCCCGCGCGCCCGGCAGCAGCCCGACCTGGTCCAGCAGCTGGGCGTACTCCTCCTCCCAGGCCTCGCGGAGCCGGTCCCCGAGCCGGTCCTCGACCTCCTGGCCGGCGACCGCGGTGGGCAGCCGGTCGCCGCCCATGCCGATGGCGCGGTGCAGGCGCCACAGGGCGGGGGCCGGGCCGTCGATGTCGGCGAACGCGCGCCGCCAGGCGACGGCATGGTGGTAGGTGCTGTCCGCGAGCGTGCCGTCGACGTCGAGCACGGCGGTGTTGCGGGCGCCGTCCGGTGCGCCGTCGGCAGAGGCGGGCTGGTTCGTCATGGCCCCTGCCTACCTCAGCCCGACGGCGGTGTCACATCGAGCTGGTCGATGTCGTCGGCGTCGACGATCCGGTAGCCGTAACCCTGCTCGGCCAGGAACCGCTGCCGGTGGGCGGCGAAGTCGGCGTCCACGGTGTCGCGGGCGACCACGGTGTAGAAGTGCGCGGTGCGGCCGTCCTCCTTGGGGCGCAGCACCCGGCCCAGCCGCTGGGCCTCCTCCTGCCGGGAGCCGAAGGTGCCCGACACCTGGATCGCGACGGTGGCCTCGGGCAGGTCGATCGAGAAGTTCGCCACCTTGCTCACCACGAGCAGGTTCAGCTCCCCCTCCCGGAACTGGCCGAAGAGGCGCTGGCGGGCCGCTACCGTCGTCTCGCCGGTGATCAGCGGGGCGTCCAGCCGCTCGGCGAGCTCGTCGAGCTGGTCCAGGTACTGCCCGATGACCAGCAGCTGCTGGCCGCGGTGCTTGGCCACGAGCTTCTCGACGACGGCGGTCTTGGCCGGCGCGCAGGAGGCGAACCGGTAGCGCTCGTCAGGCTCGGCGGTGGCGTAGGCCATCCGCATCGACTCCGGCAGCGTGACCCGCACCTCCACGCAGTCGGCCGGGGCGATCCAGCCCTGGGACTCGATGTCCTTCCAGGGGGCGTCGAACCGCTTCGGGCCGATGAGGGAGAACACGTCGGACTCGCGGCCGTCCTCCCGCACCAGCGTGGCGGTCAGCCCGAGCCGGCGGCGGGCCTGCAGGTCGGCGGTCATCCGGAAGATCGGCGCCGGCAGCAGGTGCACCTCGTCGTAGACGATGAGACCCCAGTCGCGGGCGTCCAGCAGGTCCAGGTGGGGGTAGACGCCCTTCCGCTTCATCGTCAGCACCTGGTAGGTGGCGATGGTCACCGGGCGGATCTCCTTGCGGGCGCCGCTGTACTCCCCGATCTCGTCCTCGGTCAGCGTGGTGCGGCGCACCAGCTCCTCGCGCCACTGCCGGGCGGCGACGGTGTTGGTGACCAGGATCAGCGTGGTGGTGGCCGAGCGGGCCATCGCGCCGGCACCGACCAGCGTCTTGCCGGCGCCGCAGGGGAGCACCACCACGCCGGAGCCGCCGTGCCAGAAGCCCTCGACCGCGTGCTCCTGGTAGGGGCGCAGCGCCCAGCCGTCCTGCTCCAGGTCGATGGGGTGGGCCTCGCCGTCCACGTAGCCGGCCAGGTCCTCGGCGGGCCAGCCGACCTTGACCAGCTCCTGCTTCAGGTGGCCGCGCTCGGAGGGGTGCACGACCACGGTGTCGAGGTCGACCCGCTCCCCGGTCAGCGGCTTGATCCGCTTGTGCCGCAGCACCTCCTCCAGCACCGGCCGGTCGGTGGTGCGCAGCACCAGCCCGTGCTCGGCGT
This sequence comes from Ornithinicoccus halotolerans, assembly GCF_009602535.1. Classification (GTDB taxonomy): domain Bacteria; phylum Actinomycetota; class Actinomycetes; order Actinomycetales; family Dermatophilaceae; genus Ornithinicoccus; species Ornithinicoccus halotolerans. Next base: position 45,076 of record NZ_WIQI01000013.1, read on the forward strand.
GCGTGTCGAGGGTGAGCCGGCCGTACCGGTCCATCGTGTCGGCCACGTCCAGCAGCAACGCGTTCGGCACCGGGTAGCGGCTGTGCCGTACCAGCGCGTCCACCACCTGCTCGGCGTCGTGGCCGGCCGCCCGGGCGTTCCACAGTCCCAGCGGGGTCACCCGGTAGGTGTGGACGTGCTCGGGGGCGCGCTCCAGCTCGGCGAAGGCCGCGACCGCGCGCCGCGCCTCCTCGGCGTCGGGGTGGTCGACCTCCAGCAGGAGGGTCTTGTCGCTCTGCACGATCAGCGGTCCGGTCATCGCCACCGGCAACGCCTCGCGTCCCCGCCCTGTTCCCGTCACCCGCCCGCTCGCGGCGGGTCGACTGCGTCCGGCAGCGCCGGTGGATGAGCCCGGCAATGGCATGCCGCTGCCGCACCGGCCTGTGCGATACTGCCAGTGACGCGCTCCGGGGTCGGTGAAACTCCGAGCCGGCGGTAACAGTCCGCGACCCGGCCGCAGCCAGCGGCCGGCTGACCCGGTGAAATCCCGGGACCGACGGTGACAGTCCGGATGGGAGGCAGCGCGCGCACCCGGCACCAGCCGGGTGAGGCACGGACCCGGTCCGTCGCGTAGTGGACGCTCCAGCGTCCGGGCGCGGCACCGATCCCGGATCCGCCGCCCGAGGTCCCCGGAGCCCGTCACGGACGAGGCACCGAGGAGGACCGGGACGGTGGAGCAGGACACTCCCCACCAGCTGACCGCGGAGGACCGCGGCTGGATGGAGCGCGCGCTGCGCGAGGCGGCGCGCGGCCCGGTCGCCGACCCCAACCCCCGGGTCGGAGCCGTCGTGCTGGACGCCGGCGGCCGGCTGGCGGGCCTTGGGCACCACGGTGGCGCCGGCACCCCCCATGCCGAGA
>NZ_WIQI01000130.1 GCF_009602535.1 Ornithinicoccus halotolerans
CGGCCGGGCCATCGACGACAGCGTGTCCGACGTCTCCGCGTGCGCCAGCTTGGTGACCAGCACGACCTCACCGGCCACAGCGCTGTCCCGCGCCGCCTGTCCGTCTGGCCGGGGCTCCAGCAGCTGGCCCACCCGCTCGTCATCGTCGTGGTCGGGATGCCCGTCCCGGCCCAGGTGGCCGGAGACGTGCAGCTTGTCGTCCGACCGCAGCGTGCCGCAGAAGACCCGGACGAGCGACAACCGGCCCACGTAGGGGTCGGTCGTCGTGCGCACCACCTCGGCCACCAGCGGACCGGCCGGGTCCGCTCCGGGCAGCTCCAGCGGCTCACCCTCCGGCGACGTCACCGCCGGGAGCGGCACGTCCGCCGCCGAGGGGAACGCCCGCGTCACCAGCGCCAGCAGCTGGGGCACCCCCGCCCCCGTCGGTGGGTGCACGGGCACGATCGGGAAGAACCGGCCGCTGCAGACGGCGGCCTCCAGGTCACCCGCGAGCTGGTCGGCCGAGATCTCCTCCCCCTCCAGGTACCGGTCCAGCAGTGTCTCGTCCTCGGACTCCTCGATGAGCGACTCGATGACCGGGCCGCGCAGCTCCTCGGCCCAGTCCTCCCACGCCCCGGACCCCTCGACCGTGCGGGAGAGCAGGTCGGCCAGCCCCACCAGCCGTCCGTCCTCCAGCATGGGCACCAGGAGGGGGCGCGCGTCACCGAACGAGCGCCGCACCTCCTCCACGACCCCCGCGTAGTCGGCCCTGGTCGACTCCAGCTGCGTCACCGCGACCGCACGCGGCTTGCCGAGCGCGGCGCACTCGCGCCACAGCATCCGCGAGGCGCTGTCGATGCCGTCCACGGCCGACACGACGAAGACCACCCCGTCCGCCGCCCGCAACCCGGCGCGCACCTCCCCGACGAAGTCGGCGCGGCCCGGCGTGTCCAGCACGGTGACCCGAACGGTCCCGTCGCCGTCCCCCTCGGGGCCGCCCTCGCCGTCGCGCGCCCACTCGGCCTCGACCCCCGGCGGCCCGCCACGCGGCACCTCCACGGTGCCGACGTCCAGCGCGGTGGAGGGCTGCGGCCCGGACTCCTTGCCGCCCCGCGCGCGACGCTCCGGCTCCGGCTCGGCGCCCAGCACGGCGTGGAACAGCGTCGACTTGCCGGCCCCGGCGGGGCCGACCAGGACGACCGTGCGCACGTCGCGCGGACCGGAGGGAGCGGGACGGGCGGCGGAGCCGTTGTGGCGGCTCATGCGCCTACCCTGCTCCCGCGCCACCGATCGCACAAGGGGCAGCCCGCCGGCGGCGGCGGACCGGAACGGCCGCCCCCGCCGAAGCGGAGACGGCCGTCCTCACCGGCGGTTCGGCGGGTCAGCGCATCGAGTTGCCGCCGCCGTTGTTGGTGGTGGCCGACTTCACCCGCGACTGCAGCACGAACAGTCCCTCTTCGGTGCCGCTGACGACCACCTTGCCGTCGTCGAAGTACGGGTAGTTGCTCCACGTGCCGGCGAAGTAGGTGCCGTCGTCGGCCGGGAAGACGTCGAAGTACCCGCGTTCGGTCATCCGGCCCTGGTCCAGCCGCCAGGTGTCGAACACCCGCAGCCCCGAGGTGTAGTTGGACTCGAAGGCCAGCCCGTCCTTGATGAAGATGTTGTGGTCGATCGAGGTCAGCCCGGTCGAGGCCACCCCCGTCAGCTGCGGGTCACCGAGGCTGGCGAGGTCGAAGATGTACGTCGTGGTCGTGTCGACCGTCCCGTACATCTCGTCCAGCTCGTCACCGAGCAGGAAGTACCGGTGGTCATCGGTCAGCCACCCCTGGTGGGTGTAGGACGCGGTGTCATAGGGCGTGCGCGCCAGCATCTGCACGTCCGCCGGGTCGGTGGCGTCCAGCACGGTGACGGTGTCCTCGTTGGAGGCGATGCAGATCTCCCGGCCGGTGTAGGCCGCGTCCGGGCCGTGGTACTCCACGCACTGGATGTCGTGGGTGTAGCCGTCACCGCCGTAGCAGCCCGCGACCACGGGGGCCGCCGGCTCGGCCAGGTCCACGATGATCGGCCCGCCACGGCCGTTGTCACAGGCGGTCACCTCGCGCACCGAGCCGACCACGTAGGCCATGCCGCTGTCCTCGTTGATGGCCAGGTTGTGGACGTGCCCGAAGCCACCCAGCCAGCCGTCCTCGGTCCACTCCTGCGGCTCGGTCACGCCACGCAGCCGGGTGAGGTCGAAGACCTGCAGGCCGTGGCCCGCGTTCTCGCTCACCACGTACATGTGGTCGGCGTAGACCTTGATGTCGCGCCACACCCCGCCGTTGCCGACCTCGGTGTGGGTGGGCAGCATCCCCAGCCACACCGGGTCCGAGCCGTCGGTGACGTCGACGATGCCGGTGCCCTCGAACAGCCCGACCAGGGCGTAGTCGCGCCCGGTCTCGGGGTCGGTCCAGCCCCAGACGTCGTTGCTCCAGGTGGCCGCCACGTCCCCGGTGACCATCTCGGTGAGCGGGACGAAGCTCATCAGGTCGATCTTGTGGCACGGGAAGATGTCGGCCAGGCCGTCCTCGCACCGCACGTCGGTCATCCGCTCCATCGGCACCCCGCCAGGGCTGACGTCCTCGACCACGCGGTCGAACCCGACCTCCTTGCCGGTCCCGTCGTGCTCGGGGTGCGCCTGCGCCGAGAGTGTTCCCGCGGCCAGGGCGAGCACACCCAGTCCCGCGGCCACACCTGTCCTGATCCTGCTCACCGTTCCTCCTCAGCTGGTCCCTGCCCGGTAATCGGGCACACTCGACCGTAAGAGCTGAGGGGCTCCCGCCGCAGCGGACCTGGGAAGATCCTGACCAACTCCTGGGCACATCCAGACCGGACCGTGCACCGTCGGGGAATAGCCGCGTGCCCTTGGCGCCTTGACGTCCAGCGTGAGGACGGGAGCAGGGGAGGCAGCGCGGACCGCCGACGACCCCAGCGCGGCCACGACCATCCCCGACGGGAGCCCGCCCGAGCCCCCCGTCACGACCCGGCTGCCGGACGCCCCCACCAGCGGGGCCCCGTTCGTGGCCAAGCTGCTGCTCTTCGGCGCCCTGGTCGGGATCGGCCCGCTGACGATGGACATGTACCTCGCGGCCTTCCCGGCCGTCGTGTCCGACCTGTCCACCACCGCCTCGGCCGTCCAGCTCACGCTCACCGCGACCCTGGTCGGCCTGGCCAGCGGGCAGCTGATCATCGGCGCCGTCTCCGACACCCTCGGACGGCGACGCCCGCTCATCACCGCCCTCGTCGGCTACGTGGCCGCGTCGGTGCTGATCGCGCTGTCGGACTCGATCGCCGCCCTGCTGGTGCTGCGCTTCTTCCAGGGGCTGACCGCCGCGGCCGGCATGGTGCTGAGCCAGGCGATGGTGCGTGACCTCTACAGCGGGTCGGTGATGGCGCGGTTCATCTCCCGGCTGTTCCTGATCGTCGGCGTCGCCCCGATCATCGCGCCCACCCTGGGCGCGCAGTTCCTCTACCTGGGCACCTGGCGTACCATCTTCTGGGCGCTGGCCGGGATCGGCCTGCTGCTGACGGCGCTCGCCATCTGGCGGGTGCAGGAGACGCTGCCGGAGGAGCGGCGCGGCTCCCGCGGGCTGCGGCCGGTCGCCCGCTCCTACCGGGTGCTGCTGACCGACCGCCGCTACGTCGGGCTGGTGCTGACCGCAGCCACGGCGATGGGCGCCCTGTTCGCCTACATCTCCTCGGCGACCTTCATCTTCCAGGACCTCTACGGCTTCTCCACGCAGGAGTACGCGCTGGTCTTCGCGGCGGGCGCGGGGTCGCTGACCATCGCCAGCCAGGTCAACGGCTCGCTGGTGCGCCGCCACCACCCGGTGCGCATCCTGCAGGTCGCGCTCCCGGCCGGGCTGCTGGCCGGGCTCGGCCTGCTGGTCGTGGCGCTGCTCGACCTCGGCCCGTGGCCGCTGGTGGTCGGCATCGTGCTGCTGCTGGGCACCGTCGGGTTCGTCATGCCCAACAACCCGGTCATCGCCCTGCACCACCACGCCCGCCGCGCCGGGTCCGCGGCGGCGCTGCTGGGCGCCACCAACTTCGTGCTGGGGGCGCTCATCTCGCCCCTCTCCGGGCTCTTCAACGCCGCCTCGGCCGTGCCGATGGCCGCGATCATGGTGGGCTGCTCGGTGCTCTCCCTGACGGCGTTCCACCTGCTGGCCAAGCCGCGCGACATCCTGCGCGACATGGCCTGGGAGTGAGCCGGGCCTCCGGCTGACCGGCTACGGCTGCCAGGGCTCGGGACCGGTGGAGCCGGCCGGGTACTCCTCCAGCGGCACCTCCCCGGAGCGCCAGGCCTCCATGACCGGGCTGACGATCCGCCAGCACTCCTCGGCGACGTCGCCCCGGATTGCCAGCAGCGGGTTGCCGTCGAGGATCCCCGCGATGACCTCCCCGTAGGGCTGCATCCGCGACTTGCCCAGCTCGGCGCGCAGCTCCTTGGGCTCCAGGTCCAGCGGGTCGCCCTGGGCGTTGACCGCCAGCTGGATCGTCATCGCCCCCGGCTTGAGCTCCATCAGCAGCCGGTCGCGCAGGCCGTGGCCGGTCATCCCCGTCGGCACGTGCGGCGGCGGGCGGAAGGTGACCTCGACCTGCTTGGCGACCCGCTCCAGCGCCTTCCCGCTGCGCAGGACGAACGGCACGCCCTTCCAGCGGCCGTTGCGCACCTCGACGACGACCTCGGCGAAGGTCTCCGTCTCGTTCGCGGGGTCGACGCCCTCCTCGGCGACGTAGTCCGGCAGCGGCCGGCCCTCCACCTCCCCGGCCGTGTAGCGGCCCCGGCGCGAGGCCACTACGGGGGAGTCCTGCCACAGCCGGGTGCTGCGCAGCACCTGGGCCTTGAGCGAGCGCACCTCTTCCGGCGTCATCATCGCCGGAGCCTCCATCGCGAACAGCGACAGCACCTGCAGCAGGTGCGACTGGATCATGTCGACGAGCGCCCCGGCGGTGTCGTAGTAGCCCGCGCGGCCCTCCAGCCCGAGCGTCTCGTCGTAGGTGATGTCGACCCGCTCGATGTGCTCGGCCGACCAGACCGGCGCCAGCAACCGGTTGGCGAACCGGATGCCGACCATGTTGAGCACGGTGTTGAGGCCGAGGAAGTGGTCGATGCGGTGGATCTGCTCCTCGGGGACCAGCCGGGTCAGCTGCCGGTTCAGCTCGACAGCGGACTCGGTGTCGTTGCCGAACGGCTTCTCCAGCGCCAGCCGGGTCGGCTCCGGCAGCGAGACCTGCTCCAGCAGCCGGCACACCCGGACGGTGATCTGCGGCGGCAGCGCGAAGTAGATGACCAGCGGCCCGTCGCCGGCCTCGGCCATCACCTGGCCGAGGCCCCCCTCGTCCAGCAGGTCCGCCTGCACGTAGGCGGTCCCCTCCACGATCCGGTCCAGAGTCTGCTGCGGCACCTCCTCCCCGGCCAGCGCCTCACGCACCCGTTCCTGCCACTGCTGGGCGTCCAGCTCGGCCAGGTCGGCGCCGACCACGCGCAGCTGTCGGTCCGGCTCCACGGCGAGCAGCGTCCCGAGTCCGGGCAGCAGCAGCCTGCTGGTGAGGTCGCCGGAAGCACCGAGGATCAGAAAGGTCATCGGCTGGTCAGTCATGGCGCCAGTGTTCCAGCCACCGATGAGTTCCGCTGCCCGGCCGGGTCGGCCATACTGCAAGCGTCACGACCAGGGGAAGGCGGGATCACGGGGATGACCATGACCGACCAGGACACCGACTTCGTCCGGCGCGCAGAGGCCTACCGGCGTGAGCTGTTCGCCCACTGCTACCGGATGTCCGGGTCGGTGCACGACGCCGAGGACCTGGTCCAGGAGACGCTGGTGCGCGCCTGGCGCTCCCAGCACACCTTCGAGGAGCGGGCCTCGCTGCGCACCTGGCTGCACCGCATCGCGACCAACGTGTGCCTCACCGCCCTGGAGAAGCGGGACAAGCGGCCGTTGCCGACCGGCTTGGGCCAACCGGCGGCCGACCCCGACCGGCCGCTGTCCGACCCGCTGGAGACGCCGTGGCTGACGCCGGTGCCGGACGCGCTGGTTGCCGGGACCGCCCCGGGCGCCGGACCCGAGGAGTCTGCGGAGACGCTGGAGGGTATCCGGCTGGCCTTCGTCGCGGCGCTGCAGCACCTGCCGCCGCGGCAGCGGGCCGCGCTGGTGCTGCGGGACGTGCTGCAGTGGCGGGCCGCCGAGGTGGCCGACGCGGTCGGCACGTCGGTCGCGGCGGTCAACAGCGCCCTGCAGCGCGCCCGCGAGACGCTGCGCCAGGCCGAGCTGGCCCGGGACCGTGCGCCGGCCGCTACCGCGCTGAGCCCGGAGCAGGAGGCGCTGCTGGAG
>NZ_WIQI01000131.1 GCF_009602535.1 Ornithinicoccus halotolerans
ACGACGCCGCCGTTGGCCTCGATGTTCTCGGTGAGCCGGGCCAGGTTGCCCTCGAGGTCGGCGAGCGTGCGGCGGCGACGGCGACGGAGGGGACGCGGGGGGTTCGGGCCTGCGCCCGCCGGTCGAGCCGACGGCCTCCCCGACCGGCTGAGCGCGTGACCCGGCGCAGCCGAGGCACGGAAGCCGGCACCCTGCCACCGGTGCCCTATCCCCCGCCGTCACGGCGCGACCCCGTCGCCCGGGCGGCGACCGGGGCCGTGGGTGGACCGACCGGGCGACACGCCCGGGTCGGGGCGCGAGGTCCGGGCGCGGTGGCGGCCACGCTGGTCGCGCTCGGCGCGGGGATGCTGGCGCTGGCCGTCTTCCAGAAGGGGCACTGCGTGGTCCGCGGCTGGGCCAACCCGGACCAGTTCTGGCGCACCTGCTACTCGGACGTGCCGGTGCTGCACGTCACCACGCCGCTGGCCGACCGGGTGATGCCCTACCTCGGTGAGGGCATCGCCCAGCCGCCCGGCAGCGGCCTGGTGATGTGGCTGCTGGCCCTGCTGACTCCTCGGGCGGGAACGGAGGTCGCGGCCCAGCAGTGGGTCTTCGGGCTGTGGGCGCTCGCCGCAGTGGTGCTGCTCGCGGCGGCCGTCGTCGCGGCCGTCGCGCTCCGGCCGCGCAACCCGTGGCAGGCGGCCCACCTGGCGCTGGCGCCGCTGCTGGTCCCGCTCGCGCTGGTGTCCACCACGCTGCTCGCGGTGGCCCTGGCCATGCTGGGGCTGCTGGCCTTCCGGCACGCCCGGCCAGCGGTGGCCGGCGGGCTCCTCGGAGGAGCGGTCCTCACCGACCCGGTCGCGCTGGTGCTGCTGGCCGCAGTCGCCCTGGTGGCGGTGCGAGCCGGCCGCCGGTGGTCGGCCGCGGTGCTGGCCGCCGCCGCGCTCGGCGTCGTCGCGCTGGTCACCGTGGTGCTGACCGTGCTGGAGCCTGCGGGCGGCACGCTCTGGCTGCGCCGGGCGTGGTCCGACGACGCCGGCTACGGCGCCCTCGCCCTGGTCCCCGCCCTGTGGGGCGCCGACCTGCCCAGCTGGACGCTGACCGCCGTGGAGCTGCTGGGCTGGGTCCTGGCACTGCTGGTCGGCGGCCGGCTGGCGCTCTCCGCCGCAACGGTGCCGCCGCTGGCCCGGGTGGCCGCGCCGATGCTGCTGCTGGTGCTGCTGACCAGCCGGGAGCTCCCGGTGCAGGCCTCGCTGTGGGTGCTGCCGCTGCTGGCGCTGTCAGCGATCTCCTGGCGTGACCACCTGCTGTGGGCCGGTGCCGAGGCCGTGCACTTCGTCACTGTGTGGCTGCACATCGGCTTCGCCTCGGACCCTGGCCGGGGCCTCGCCGGAGAGGACTACGCCGCCGCGGTGGTGCTCCGAGCCGTGGCGCTGGCGTGGGTGCTGGTCCAGGCCATGCGCACCGCCGCTCCGTCCGGTCAGGGCAGGACCAGCAGCTTGCCGGTGGTCGCGCCGGACTCCAGGTCGGCCTGGGCGCGGGAGGCCTCCGCCAGCGGGTAGCGGCCACCGACCCGCACCGTCAGCCGCCCCTCGGCCACGGCCGACATCACGGCGCCGGACCGCTGCAGCAGCTCCTCCCTGGTCAGCAGGTAGTGCGCGAGCGAGGGCCGGGTGAGGTAGAGCGAGCCATGGGCGTTGAGCGACTGCGGGTCCAGCGGCGGCACCGGCCCGCTGCTGGCGCCGAACAGCACCATCATGCCGCGCGGGCGGAGCAGCTCCAGCCCGGCGTCGAAGGTGTCCTTGCCGACCCCGTCGTAGACGACGTCCACGCCCTCCTCACCGGTGAGCCGCCGCACCTCGGTGACCAGGTCCTGCTCCCGGTAGAGCACGATCTCGTGCGCGCCGGCCCCCCGGGCCAGCTCGGCCTTCTCCGGCGTGGAGGTGGTGCCGATCACCCGCACCCCCCGGTCCGAGAGCAGCTGGCACAGCAGCAGCCCGACCCCACCGGCGGCCGCGTGCACCACGGCGGTGTGCCCTTCCCGCGCCGGGAAGGTGGTGGTCACCAGGTACTGCGCGGTCATCCCCTGCAGCATCACCGCGGCCGCCGTCTCGGCGTCCACCCCGTCCGGGACCGGCACCGCCTTCGCGGCCGGCAGCACCGCCTCCTCGGTGTAGCCGCTGCCGGGGACCATCGCCCAGGCCACCGTGTCGCCCACCGCCAGGTCGCTCACCTCGGCACCGGCCTCCAGCACCTCGCCGGCGCCCTCGGAGCCGGCCACGAACGGCAGCTCCATCGAGTAGAGACCGCGGCGCTGGTAGATGTCGATGAAGTTCACCCCGGCCGCCGCCACCCGCACCCGGACCTGGTCCGGTCCGAGCGGGGCGGGATCGTGCTCCCGGACGGTGAGGACCTCGGCCCCGCCGTGCTCGGGGACCACCACTGCGCGCATGACTACCTCCTGGGCTCCGTGGGTCGTCTCGACCGCCACTGTCTCACCACGCGCCCAGCCCCTCCCGGCAGGCCCGGGCCAGCGCCCGCTGCCGGCGCCACCGCTGCCACACACCCGGCACCGGCGGGCAACCGGTGCTGGCCGGGGCCGAGCTGACCGCCAGCCGCGCCGGCCGGCCGCCGGCCGCGGGCTGCAGCAGCCCCTCCCACTGCCAGCTGGCCCAGCGCTCCAGGTCCGGGAACGAGGCGTCCTGGCCCAGCACCACCGCGGGGCCGGGCCGGTCCGGCAGCGACCCGCCGAGCACGGTGAGCGACAGCTCCGGCCGGTCCGGCTCGACCACCGCCTCCGGGTCCAGCCGGACCACCGCCACGGCCGGTCGGTCCGGGCCGGCGGCGACGAGCAGGTGGTCCTGCGGCTCGGTGCGCGCCGGCAGCGGCACCCAGACCGGCTCCTCGAGCGTGACCAGCAACCGCGGCAGCCACCACCAGTGCTCCCGGCACAGCAGCGGTGAGTCGGCCAGCAGCCGGGCCGGCGGGTAGCGGCGCAGCTCCTCCAGCCGCAGCTCGTCGGCGTAGACCTGGCCCTGCGTGTCGGCCTCCAGCCGCGGCCGGCCCACCAGCCCCACTGACCGGAACCCCGCTGCCGCGCCGCGCGGCTCGGTCAGCGCCACCACCACCGGGCCTCGGGCGGCCACCACGTCACGGGCCAGCGCGGCGCGGTCGAACGTCAGCGCCAGCAGCACCTGCTCGCCGCGGGTCAGCGCCATCACCGCAGCCGCGCGCGGTGACCCGTCGGCGCCGGTCCAGGCCAGCTCGGCCAGCGAGGAGGCGCGCACCGCCTCGGCGGGGGTGGCGGGCCTCCCGGCGGTGGCCGACCGGGCGTCGGGTCCCATACCGGGAGCCTACGAGCCGGCCCGGCACCCGCGCCGACCCGGTCATCCGCGGGCCTTGTGCCTCACAGGCCACAAGGACCACACTGAGAGCTGACCGGGCCCCCTGTCACGCGCCCGGCTGACCACCGGCCGTCCCTGGCCGCTACCGAGGAGAGGTCATGCCCGCCGCAGTCGTCGCAGCCGTCGTCGGTGTCCTGTACTTCCTGGGCTACCGGTACTACTCCCGCTACCTGGCGGACCGGGTGTACGGGCTGGACCCGGCCTTCGTCACCCCGGCGCACCGGTTCCGGGACGGGATCGACTTCGTGCCCACCAACAAGCACGTGGTCTTCGGCCACCACTTCACCTCGGTCGCCGGGGCAGCGCCGATCGTCGGGCCGGCGATCGCGGTGTTCTGGGGATGGGGGCCGGCGCTGGCCTGGATCGTGCTCGGCACCATCTTCGCCGCCGGGGTGCACGACTTCGGCTCGATGGTGGTCTCGGTGCGTCACAACGCCAAGAACATCGGCACCATCGCCAGCGAGGTCATCAGCAAGCGGGCCCGCACGCTGTTCCTGCTGATCATCTTCTTCCTGCTGACGCTGGTGAACGCGGTCTTCGCCGTCGTCATCGGCAACCTGTTCATGGCCAACCCCGGCGCGGTCATCCCGATCTTCGTCGAGATCCCCCTCGCCATCGCCATCGGCCAGTACATCTACCGCACCCGCAGCCCGGCGCTGGTGCCGTCGCTGGTCGGCGTGCTGCTGCTCTACCTGCTGATCCCGGTCGGCCAGGCCTTCCCGCTCGACATCACGCCACTGGCCGAGGGGCTGGGCTTCGACCAGCCGCGCAACCTGTGGGTGATCATCATGTTCGCCTACGCCTTCATCGCCTCCCGGCTGCCGGTGTGGCTGCTGCTGCAGCCGCGCGACTACATCAACTCCCACCAGCTCTTCATCGCCCTCGGCGTCATCGCGCTGGGGCTGCTGGTCGGCTGGAACACGATCGTGGCCCCGATGGTCAACGACGTGCCCGCCGGCTCGCCGTCGATCTTCCCGTTCCTGTTCATCACGATCGCCTGTGGGGCGATCTCCGGGTTCCACTCGCTGGTGTCCTCGGGCACCACCGCCAAGCAGATCGACAAGGAGACCGACACCCGGCACGTCGGCTACCTCGGGGCCGTGGGCGAGGGCTCGCTGGCCACCGGGGCGGTGCTGGCCACCACCGCCGGTGTCGTGGCGACACAGGCCGACTGGGAGGCGCTCTACCCCGACTTCAGCACCGCTTCCGGTGGCGCGGTCGGCAACTTCGTCAACGGGGTCGCGGCCTTCGCCAACAACTTCGGCGTGCCGGTCGACCTGGCGGTCATCTTCGCCGCGGTCGTGGTCATCAGCTTCGCGGCCACCACCATGGACACCGGCGTGCGGCTGCAGCGCTACGTCGTGCAGGAGATCTCCGAGCTCGTCGGCTGGCGGGCGGGCGCCCGCAACCTCACCCTGGCCGGGGCGATCGCGGTCATCATCCCGCTGGTGATGGCACTGCTCCCCGGCGGCGGCGACGCGGGGTACACCTTCGGCGTCCTCTGGCAGCTGTTCGGCACCACCAACCAGCTCACCGCCGGGCTGGCGCTGACGGTCGTGGCGGTGTGGGTGTTCAAGCGTGGCCGGAACCCGCTGGCGGTGGCCGTGCCGCTGGTGTTCCTGCTGGCGATGACCTCGTGGGCGCTGATCGTCAACCTGCGCAACTTCGTCGCCGAGGGCCAGTGGGTGCTCGCGCCGCTGGACGCCGTCATCTTCGTGCTGGCGATGTGGCTGATCGTCGAGGCTGCGCTGGCCCTCAAGGGTCTCAGCGGCCGCGGCGCCGACGGGACGCGCGGGCCGGGCCAGGACGCTCCCGGCACCACCACGGAGGCCGGCGAGGATGTCGTCACCCGGCGGGAGTGACCCCACCCGCCACGCCGCGACCGCCCGGGCCGCGAGCGCCGCGGACAGCCGGGTCGTGATCGTCCGGCCGTGGACCGACGCGCACGGGGGCGGCTGCTGCAGCGGTGACACCCGTGACCCGGTGGCGCTGGACCGTCGGGCCGGCACCCCGGTCAGCCACCACCCCGCGGCGCACCGGGTGGGTGAGTGCTACCAGCTGCTGCGGCACGAGCTGCCCGGCACCGACGTGCAGATCGCCTCCCCGGGCAACTCCGCCTACCTGCTGCCGCACGTCTACCGGCACCTCCGCCCCGCGGTCGGACGGCTGCGGGCGCTCTGGGCCGCCGTGCAGGGCACCCGCGCCGGCGCGGTGCTGGTGGACGGCCGGCAGGTCGCGCTGCTGCCCGACACCGAGCCGCACGCGGTGCTGGCCGCGGTGACGGCCGCGCTGCGGCGCCCGCCGACGGCAGGCTGAGCCGGCACGGGTGCCCTGCTCGTCGCCCTGTCCCGACCGGCGGTGTCACATCCGGGGCGCCGGCGGTGCTCTGCAGGTGTGGACGTCGTAGGGCATGGTGGGAGCGCACCGGCGGCAGCCCTGCCCGGCGCGCTGTCGCCCGAGCGGCCCGGCGCAGCGGCGCGAGGTGCCGGGCGGAAGGATGGGGTGGCCGTGGCGAGTCCTGCCGGACCCGGGAGCGTCCGGGCCGACCTGGAGCAGGTCTTCCGCGCCACCTACCCCCGTGTCGTCGGCGTCGCGGCCCGCGTGCTCGGCTCCCGGGACGGGGCCGAGGACGTGGCCCAGGAGGTGTACGTGGCGTTCGGACGCTCCACCGTGCCGCCGGCCGAGGCACCCGGCTGGTTGTCGGTCGCCGCGGCGCACACCGCGCTCAACCACCTGCGCTCGGGCCGTCGCCGCGCCGCCCGCGAGCGGGCCGCCGACGAGGGCGAGCGCGTCGTGCCCGACGCCGCGGACACCGTCGTCACCCTCGACGAGCGCCGGCGGGTGCGCCAGGCACTGGCCAGGCTGCCCCGCGTAGTCGCTCAGCGAGACCTGGTTGCCCGCAGCGTCGGACAGGGTGAAGGCTGGCGCGGGCTGGCCGG
>NZ_WIQI01000132.1 GCF_009602535.1 Ornithinicoccus halotolerans
GCGCCGGCGGCGCGGGCCAGCGCTGCGGCGGCCAGCGCGTTGGCGACCAGGTGCGGCGGCACCGGCGAGTCCGCGGGCGCACCTTCCGGCCGCAGGTCGGCGAGGGTGCCCAGCTCCGCGGCCGAGGTGGTGCGCTCCTCGACGAAGGCCCGGTCGGCGAGCACGTCCTCGACCAGCCCCACCTCGGACAGGCCGGGCACCCCGAGGGTGAACCCGACGGCGCGGCAGCCCTCCTGCACCTCGGCCCGGCGCACCATCTGCTCGGTGACCTGGTCCTGGGCGTTGTAGACGCAGGCGACCTGGGTGCGCGCGTACACCTTGGCCTTGGCGTCCCGGTAGGCGGCGAGCGAGCCGTGCCAGTCCAGGTGGTCCGGGGCGAGGTTGAGGCACGCCGAGGCCAGCGGCGCCAGTGAGGCGCTGTAGTGCAGCTGGAAGCTGGACAGCTCCACGGCGATGGCGTCGTAGGGCTGGGGGTGCAGCACCGCCTCCAGGATCGGGGTGCCGACGTTCCCGGCGGCGGTGGCGCGCAGCCCGGCGGCGGTGAGCATGCCCGCCAGCAGCCGGACCGTGGTGGTCTTGCCGTTGGTGCCGGTCACGGTCAACCACGGTGCCGCGCCCTCGGCCGGCCGCATCCGCCAGGCCAGCTCGACCTCCCCCCAGATCGGCAGGCCCCGCTCTGCCGCCCCCGCGAGCACCGGCTGGTCCGGCCGCCAGCCCGGCGAGGTCACCACCAGGTCGGTCGCGGCGGGTGCGGCCAGGTCGGCCGGCAACGCCTCGACGTGCTCGGGCCCGAGCCGGACGTCGGCGCCGAGCATCTCCAGCACGGTGGCGCGCTCGCGCTGCACCCGGGCCGGGGCCGGGTGGCGGCTGCCGGCGTCGAGGACGGTCACCCGCGCCCCGCGCTCGAGCAGGGCGTCGGCGGCGGCGAAGCCGCTGACCCCCAGGCCGGCGACGACGACCCGCAGCCCGGCCCAGCTCGCGTCGCGGTGGGTCAGCCCGGCGAGCCGGGTCACAGCTGCGCCACCCACTCGGCGTAGAAGATCCCGAGCCCGCCGGCGACGCACAGCCCGGCGATGATCCAGAACCGGATGACGATGGTCACCTCGTTCCACCCGACCAGCTCGAAGTGGTGCTGCAGCGGCGCCATCCGGAACACCCGCCTGCCGGTCATCTTGAACGAGGCGACCTGGATGATGACCGACAGCGTGATGAGGACGAACAGCCCGCCCAGGATCACCATCAGCAGCTGGGTCTGGGTCATGATCGCCAGTCCGGCCAGCGCCCCGCCCAGCGCGAGCGAGCCGGTGTCGCCCATGAAGATCTTCGCCGGTGAGGCGTTCCACCATAGGAAGCCGAAGCAGGCGCCGGCCACGCAGGCCGCGACCACCGCCAGGTCGTGGGCATCGCGCACGTCGTAGCAGTTCGGGCCCGGCATCAGCTGGCAGTTCTGGTTGGACTGCCACACCCCGATGAGCACGTAGGCGCCGAAGACCATGACGCTGGCGCCGGTGGCCAGCCCGTCCAGGCCGTCGGTGAGGTTCACCCCGTTGGAGGCGCCGGCGATCATGATGTTGGCCCAGATCACGAACAGGATCAGCCCGCCGACCGTGCCGGCCACCGCGAAGTCGATCCGGGTGTCGCGCACGAAGCTGATGGCGGTGCTGGCCGGGGTGCGGAAGGAGTCCCCGGGGAACTGCAGCGCCAGCACCGCGAACACGACGGCCACCGCGGTCTGGCCGATCAGCTTCTCACCGCTGCGCAGGCCCAGGCTGCGCTGCTTGGAGATCTTGATGAAGTCATCCAGGAACCCCACCAGTCCCAGCCCGGCCATCAGGAACAGCACCAGCATCGCGCTGGCGGTCATCCGGGTGCCGCGCAGCTCGATCAGCCCCATCGCCTCCACGGCCAGCAGCGCCAGGTGCGACAGCAGGTAGCCGGCCAGCGTGGCCGCGATGATGACGGCACCGCCCATCGTGGGGGTGCCGCGCTTGGTGTGGTGGGTGTCGGGACCGTCGTCGCGGATGAACTGCCCGTAGCCCTGCGCCACCAGGTACCGGATGAACAGCGGCGTGCCCAGCAGGGAGACCACGAGGGCGACCGCAGCCGCTACCACGACGGTAGCCATCAGACGCGGCCTCGCTGCGGCGCCTCGGCTCCCTGGCTGCCCTGCACCATCTCGTCGCCGAGCAGCCGCAGCCCGGAGTCGCGGCTGGACTTCAGCAGCGCGACGTCCCCGGCGGTGAGCAGGTCGCCCAGCAGCGCGCGGGCCTCGTGCCGGTCGGCGGGGCGGTGCACCTGTCGCCGGCCCGGGTCACCCCCGGTCGCGGCGGCGTAGCCGTCGCCGACGGGCGCGGCGCCGGGACCGACGGCCACCAGCACGTCGATGCCCAGGTCGGCGGCCAGCTCGCCGATGCGCAGGTGCTCCTGGACGGACTCGGCGCCCAGCTCGCGCATCTCGCCGAGGACGGCGATGGTGCGGCCGCCGCCGCTCATCGCGGCCAGCGAGCGCAGCGCGGCGGCCATCGACTCGGGGTTGGCGTTGTAGGCGTCGTTGACCAGGGTGACTCCGCCGGGCAGCTCGTGGACCTCCATCCGCCAGCGGCTGACCGGGTCCGCCTCGCCGAGCGCGGTGGCGATGTCGGCCGGGGCCATGCCCAGCTCGGCGGCCACGACGGCGACCGCCAGCGCGTTGCCGACCTGGTGCTCCCCGTGCAGCCGCAGCGCGACCGGCAGCGGCTGCTCGTGCGAGGGCAGCGTCATGGTGAACCGGGCCCGGCCCCGCTCGTCCAGCCGCACGTCGGTGGCGCGGGCGTCGGCGTCGGCGGACCGGCCTACGGTCAACACGCGGGCACGCGTCTGCGCGGCCATGGCCGCGACCACGGCGTCGTCGGCGTTGAGCACCGCCACCCCGTCCTCGGGCAGCGGACGCACCAGCTCGGCCTTGGTGTGCGCGATCGCCTCGCGGCTGCCGAACTCGCCCAGGTGGGCGGACCCGACGTTGAGCACCACCCCGATGCGGGGTGGTGCGATGGTCGTCAGGTAGGCGATGTGTCCCACCCCCGAAGCCCCCATCTCGGCCACCAGGTAGCGGGTGTCCGGGGTCAGCCGGCACACCGTGAGCGGCACGCCGACCTCGGAGTTGTAGGAGGCGATGGGGGCGACCGTCTCGCCGAGCCGGCCCAGCACCTGGGCCATCAGGTCCTTGGTGGAGGTCTTGCCGGAGGAGCCGGTGATGCCGATGATCTCCAGGCCCCCGGACTCCTGGCACCGGCCCACCACCTCCCGGGCCAGCTGCCCGAACCCCTCCTGGGTGTCGCTCACGACCACGCAGGGCACCCCGGCCCCCTCCGGGAGATGGTCGACGAGGGCGGCGACCGCGCCGTTGTCGGCGGCGGCGCCGACGAAGGCGTGGCCGTCGGCGTGCTCGCCGCGCCGGGCGACGTACAGGCTGCCGGG
Source organism: Ornithinicoccus halotolerans (assembly GCF_009602535.1). GTDB lineage: Bacteria > Actinomycetota > Actinomycetes > Actinomycetales > Dermatophilaceae > Ornithinicoccus > Ornithinicoccus halotolerans. Next base: position 3,457 of record NZ_WIQI01000132.1, read on the forward strand.
ACCGGCCTCCCGGGAGTCGGTGACCACGGTGCCCTCGATGAGCACCTCGGCCGCGTTCTCGGGGTGCACCCTGCCGCCGGTGACCGTCGCGATCTGCCGCAGCGACAGTGGGATCACTCGCCGTCCCTTTCGTCCTTGATGGCGATGTCGCCCAGTGTGACACCCTTCGGGTGCCCGGGCGCCCGCCGGTCGGGGTCGTAGACGAGGGGGATCTCGGGGGACTCGGTGTCGCTGGGCGGCACGCCGTGCTCCTGGAGGGTGTAGCGCATGATGTCGGAGAAGACCGGCCCGGCGATGGTGCCGCCCCACTGGCTGATGCGGGTGGGCCGCTGGATCGTCACCGACACCACGTACTGGGGGTCCTCGGCGGGAGCGTAGCCGACGAACGCCGACGTGACGCCGCTGTAGCGGCCGGTGCGGGGGTCCACCCGGCTGGCGGTGGAGGTCTTGCCGGCGACCCGGTAGCCGTCGACCGCGGCCAGCGGCGCGGTGCCGCTGGCGGAGGGGACGTTCTCCATGATCGTCGTCAGCGTCTGCGCGGTCTCCTCGGCGATCACCCGCTCGCCCGTGGCGCGCTCCCGCGGCGTGACCGTGCCGTCGGGGGCGGTGGTGCCCTCGATGAGGGTGGGCGGCACGGAGACGCCGCCGTTGGCGATGGTCTGGAACACGCCGTGCTGCTGCAGCGCGTTGCTGGTCAGTCCCTGCCCGAAGAGCATCGTGTACTTGGTGGTCCGGGACCAGTTCTGCGGCGCCCAGATCAGCCCCGGGGACTCCCCGGGCAGCCCGAGCCCGGAGGTCTCCCCCATCCCGAACCGGCGCATGTAGTCGTAGAGCACCTGGTCCTCGATGTCCTCCCCGGCCAGGATGGTGCCCATGTTGGAGGAGGTGGCCAGCACCCCGGCGAAGGTGCGATAGATGTCGTCCTCGGGGTCGTGGGCGTCCTTGAAGGTGGTGCCGCCGCGAGGCAGCCGCCCGCTGGGCAGCACGATCGGGGTCTCCGGCTCGACCAGTCCCTGCTCCAGCAGCGCCGCCGCGGTCATCACCTTGCCGGTCGAGCCGGGCTCGTAGGCGTCCTCGATCGCGGCGTTGCGCATGTCGCTGGCGTCCTGGGAGGAGTCGCTGGGGTCGAAGGAGGGGTAGCTGGCCAGCGCCAGCACCTCCCCCTCGATGTTGGTGACGATGGCGTAGCCGCTGACCGCGCCGGCCTCCTCCACCCGCTGCTTCACGGCGTCGTAGGCGTACCACTGCAGGTCGGAGTCGAGGGTGAGCGTGACGTCGTGGCCGGGGACGGCCGGCTCCTCCTCGGAGAAGCCGGTGGTGATCTCCTGCCCGGCGCCGCCCTGCTCGTAGACCCGGCGCCCGGGGGTGCCGGTCAGCACGTCGTCGACCACCAGCTCCACGCCACCGGCCGGCTCGTCGCCGCTGCCGACCCAGCCCAGGACGGGGGCGTGCGACTCCCCCAGCGGGTAGGTGCGCTTGCGGTACTCCTCGGCGTGGAGCCCGGGGATGCCCAGCCGGCGCACGTCCTGCCACTGCTTAGGGCTGACGTCCTTGACCAGGTAGGTGAACCGGCTGCTGGGGTCGGCGGTGAGCCGCTGCTCCAGCACCGCCGGGTCGCTGCCGGTGACCTCGGCGACGTCGGCCGCCGCCCCGGCGGCCCCGACGGTGACCCGGTCGCCGTCGACGACCTTGGTGTACTCCTGCACCGCCAGCGGGTCGGCGGTGATGTGCCTGCGCTCCACGCTCTCGGCCAGCGGGGTCCCGTCGTGGTCGGTGATGGTGCCGCGGGCGGCGGGGATGGTGGCCTCGCGCAGCCGCCCGTCGATGGCCGCGGCCGACACGGTCGCGGCGTCCAGCCCCTGCAGCCGCACCAGCTGGGCGGCGAACAGGCTGAAAACCACGAACACGCCCAGCAGCAGCACCCGCACCCGCCGCTGCGGGTGCACCACGCCGCGGCGGTCCCGCAGCCTCGGGTCGCGGGGCGGGGTGGCGCGGGGAGCACGGCGGCTGCGGGACGGGCCGCGGGACCGCTCGCCGCGGCGATGTCCTGCGTCAGCCACCGGCGTCAGCCTTCCTCGGTCGGGTCCCTGTCGGTCTGGGCTTCCTCGGCGGGCGGGCTGGCCGGAGTGGGCTCGACGGCCACCGAGGACGTGTCCACGGTAAGCGGCCCCTCCTCGGTGACGGTCGCTGCCACGCCGAGCACGGCGCCGTCGGAGAGCCGCAGCACCGCGGTGGAGGGTGAGGGCTGCAGGCCCAGCTCCTCGGCCTCGGCGGCCAGGTTCGCCGGTGAGGTGGTGCGGGCGACCGCCTCCTCCAGGGTGACCCGGGTGTCGTGCAGCTCGGTGGCCTCGGCGCGCAGGTCGCTGGCCACGAACGAGGCCTCGGCCCGCCAGGTGTTCAGCAGCAGCGCGGCGATGAGCGCGCCGCCCAGCAGCGCGATGCACAGCACCGCGAAGCCGGTGGCCGACTGCCGCTGCGGCAGCGCGTCGACCAGCCGCAGCCGCTCCCGGCGCGGCGACGTGACCGGTGCACCTCGGCGCGGTGCGGCCGGGGTGGTGGCTCGGCGCGGCGCGTCGGCGGCGACTTCACCGCCTCGATCGGGCCGGTCCTGGAGGCGTTGGAAGAACACGTGGTGCTGCTGCGGT
>NZ_WIQI01000133.1 GCF_009602535.1 Ornithinicoccus halotolerans
CGTAGTCGTAGTCGCCGAGGGAGGCCACCAGCGTGCCCGGGTCGTACCGGAAGGAGTGGTCGGCGGTCAGGTCCGGCGTGAGCGGCCCGCAGCCGGTCGGCGCGGGTGCGGCGCCGTCCCGGCTGGACAAGTACCTCGTCGACAGCGGCCAGGCGCGGTCCCGCGGCGAGGCTGCCGCGCTGGTGCGCGAGGGCCGGGTCCGTGTCGGCGGCCGGCTCGCCCGGCGCCCCGCGCTCCCGGTCCTCCCGGGCCGCGACGTCATCGACGTCGAGGACCACCCCCGTTGGGTGGGCCGCGGCGCCGGCAAGCTGCATCACGCGCTGAGCCACTGGGCACCACCGGTCGGGGAGCAGCCCGCCCCGGGGCCGACGCGTGCGCTGCGGGTGGCCGGTCGCCGCTGCCTGGACGTGGGGGCATCCACCGGAGGGTTCAGCCAGGTGCTGCTGGCCCACGGCGCCTCGCACGTCACCGCGCTGGACGTGGGGCACGGCCAGCTGGCGCCGGAGGTGCGCGCCGACCCGCGGGTCCGGGAGATCTCCGGTCGCAACATCCGCGACGTGGCACCGGGCCAGCTCGGTGAGCCGTTCGAGGTGGTCGTGGCGGACCTGTCCTTCATCTCGCTCCGGACGGTGCTTCCCCAGCTGCGCGGCCAGCTCGCCGACGACGGGGACCTCGTCCTCCTGGTCAAGCCGCAGTTCGAGGCCGGGCGTGCGGCGGTACGCCGTGGGCAGGGGGTGGTTCGCGACGCCGAGAGCCGCAGCCGTGCCCTGCTCAGCGTGGTCGAGTCGGCGACCGGGCTGGGCCTGGGCGTCCGCGGCGTGGAGCGCTCCCCGCACACCGGCGCCCGCGGCAACGTGGAGTACCTGCTGTGGCTCACCGCACCGGGGCCCGGCATGATGACCCCGCAGGCCCTCGCGGCGCGCGCGGACCAGCTGGGCAGGGAGGAGTGAGTTGATGACCCGCAAGGTACTGCTGGTGACCCACTCCGGCCGCCCGGAGGTGCCCTCCCTGGCCGATGACCTGACCCGTCGGCTGGCGCGGCACGGGATCGAGGTCGCCGCCGTCCCGGATGACGGGGACCTGCAGCCGGTGGAGTTCCCGGCCGCGCAGGCCGAGCTGGTCGTCGTGTTCGGTGGCGACGGCACGATCCTGCGCGGGGCCGAGGTCGCCCGCGACCCGGGCATCCCGCTGCTGGGCGTGAACCTGGGTCGGGTCGGGTTCCTGGCCGAGGCCGAGCGGGAGGAGATGTCGGAGGTCGTGGAGCAGATCGTGCACCGCGACTACACCGTCGAGGAGCGGATGACCCTCGAGGTGGACGTGTACCGGGACGGGGACATGGTTTTCCACACCTGGGCGCTCAACGAGGCCTCCGTGGAGAAGTCGGCCCGGGAACGCATGCTCGAGCTCACCGTGGAGATCGACGGCCGGCCGCTGTCGACCTGGGGCTGCGACGGGGTGGTCATGGCCACCCCCACCGGCTCGACCGCCTACGCCTTCTCCGGGGGCGGCCCGGTGGTGTGGCCGGAGGTGGAGGCGCTGCTGGTCGTGCCCATCTCCGCGCACGCGCTGTTCGCCCGCCCGCTGGTCCTCGGCCCCGACACCCACCTGGCGGTCGAGGTCGTCCCGCACGCCCCCGCGGGCGTGATGTGGAGCGACGGCCGCCGTTCGGTCCACCTGCCGCCCGGCGCCCGCATCGAGGTGCGCCGCAGCGCCACGCCGGTGCGGCTGGCGCGGCTCACCCGCTCGCCGTTCACCGACCGGCTGGTGGCCAAGTTCCAGCTGCCGGTCGAGGGCTGGCGCGGCCGGCCGGGAGGCGGGCGCTGAGGTGCTGCAGCGGGTACGCATCAGCGGGCTGGGCGTCATCGAGGACGCCGAGCTGGAGCTCGCACCCGGCCTGAACGTGCTGACCGGAGAGACGGGGGCCGGCAAGACGATGGTGGTCTCCGGCCTGGGTCTGCTGCTCGGCGCCCGCGCCGACGCGGGCCTGGTGCGGCCCGGGGCCCGCGCCGCCGTCGTCGAGGGGGAGGTGGACGTCCGCCCCGACCACCCGGCCGCCGAGCGGGTGCGGGCGGCCGGCGGCGACACCGACGACGGGCTGGTGCTGGTCCGCACGCTCAGCGCTGAGGGCCGCTCCAGAGCCCACGTGGGTGGACGCACCGCCCCGGTCGGGGTGCTCGCGGAGGTCGGTCAGCACCTGGTGGCCGTGCACGGGCAGGCAGACCAGTGGCGGCTGCGGCGGCCAGAGGAGCACCGGGCGCTGCTCGACGCCGCCGGCGGGTCACCGGTCGCGGCCGCGCTCGACGACTACCGGCAGAGCTACACAGCCTGGGTGGAGACCCGGGAGCGGCTCGCCGGCCTCAGCAGTGAGGGAGCCGAGCGCACGCTGCGGGTGGAGAGCCTGCGGGCGGCGCTGGCCGAGATCGAGCAGGTCGCCCCGGAGGACGGCGAGGAAGCGGCGCTGGCCGCCGAGTCCGAGCGCCTCGACCACGGCGAGGCGCTCCGGCACGCGGCCGCGGTCGCCCAGGTGGCGCTCACCGGCGACGAGGACGACCCGGCCGCCACGGCCGCCGTGGTGGACCTGCTGGCTCAGGCCGGGCAGGAGGTCCGGGCCGCCGCCGGCCACGACGCGGCGCTGGCGGAGCTGGGCCGCCGGCTGGACGAGCTCGGGTACCTGGCCTCCGACCTGGCCGCCGACCTGGCCTCCTACGCCGCCGGCGTCGACGTCGACCCGGAGCGGCTGGCGTGGGTCCACGAGCGCCGCGCCGCGCTGACCGCGCTGCTGCGCCGCTACGGCCCCACGACGGCCGACGCCCTCGAGCTGGCCCGACGCGGCGCCCTGGAGCTGGCCGACCTGGAGTCGGTCGACGACCGGCGCGAGGAGCTGCAGGCCGCGGTCGCCGAGCTGGAGGCCCAGGTAGCGGCCCACGGCGCCATCCTCACCCAGGCCCGCCGGGAGGCCGCCGCGCAGCTGAGCCGCCGGGTGGAGGAGGAGCTGGCGCACCTGGCGATGGCCGGGGCCCGGGTGGAGGTCGCCGTCGAGCAGCCTCGGGACGCGGACGGGGTCGCCCTGCCGGACGGGACCCGGGTGCGTGCCCGCGCCCACGGCCTGGACGAGGTGGAGATCCGGCTGGCCGCCAACGCCGGCGCACCGCCGCGGTCGGTGACCCGCGCCGCCTCCGGTGGCGAGCTGTCCCGGGTGATGCTGGCCCTGGAGGTGGTGTCGGCGGAGGCGCAGCTGCCGACCTACGTCTTCGACGAGGTGGACGCCGGCGTGGGCGGTGCCGCCGCGCTGGACCTGGGCGCCCGGCTGGCGCGGCTGGCCGAGCACGCGCAGGTGATCGTGGTGACCCACCTGGGCCAGGTGGCCGCGTTCGCGGACCGGCACCACGTGGTGCGCAAGCACCAGGGTGACGGCGGGCGGTCCGGACCCGTCACCGCCAGCGACGTCGCGGTCGTCGAGCGCGAGGAACGGGTCGCCGAGATCGCCCGGATGATCGGCGGCGTGGAGGACTCCGAGGCCGCCCTGCGGCACGCCCGGGAGCTGGTGGAGGAGCATGCACCGCAGCGCACCGGCCGCCAGCCGTCCTGACCTGGCCTCCCCGGGCCGCCGCTGACCGGCCTCGGGAGCGTGGGTCGCGCCGGGGGTGGTCCAGCCCGGACGTGGCACGATGGGCGGCGATGATGCGCTCCCGTCGCCCCCGCCCCGCCGGTCACGCCACCGGCGGACCGTGGCACGGGCCGGCCCGGGTCGACCGCCGCACCAAGAACCTGACCAAGCGGCTGCAGCCCGGTGACATCGCCATCATCGACCATCGCGACATCGACCAGGTGAGCGCGCAGGCGCTGGTGGCCTGCCGGCCCGCGGCCGTCGTGAACTGCGCGGCCTCCATCAGCGGCCGCTACCCGAACCTGGGCCCGCAGATCCTGATCGAGGCCGGCGTGCCGGTGCTGGACGCGGTCGGGTCCGGGCTGATGGACCGGCTCGCCGACGGGGTCTCGGTGACGGTCGCCGACGGGCAGCTGCGACGCGACGGCGAGCTGCTCGCCGAGGGACGCATGCTCACCACCGCGGACGTCGAGGCGGCGATGGAGGAGGCGCGGGCGGGGCTGTACACCCAGATCGAGGCGTTCGCGAAGAACACCACCGAGTACGTGCGCGCCGAGCGGCACCTGCTGCTGGACGGGATCGAGCTGCCCGAGCTGCGGAACCAGCTGGAGGACCGCTATGCGCTCGTGGTGGTGCGCGGCTACCACTACAAGGAGGACCTGCAGACGCTGCGGCCGTTCATCCGCGAGGCCCGGCCGGTGCTGATCGGCGTCGACGGCGGGGCAGACGCGCTGCTGGAGCTCGGCTACCAGCCGGACCTGATCGTGGGGGACATGGACTCGGTGACCGACCGGGCCCTCACGAGCGGCGCCGAGATCATCGTGCACGCCTACGCCGACGGCCAGGCCCCCGGCCTGGAGCGGGTGCGCGGACTCGGCGTCGAGGACCCGGTCGTGCTCCCGGCGATCGGGACCAGCGAGGACGTGGCGATGCTGCTCGCCGACGGCAAGGGCGCCCGCCTGATCGTGGCCGTGGGGACGCACGCCACGCTCGTGGAGTTTCTCGACAAGGGTCGAAAAGGGATGTCCAGCACCTTCCTGACCCGGCTTCGGGTGGGCAGCAAGCTGGTCGACGCCAAGGGCGTCAGCCTGCTCTACCGCTCGCGGATCTCCAGCGCGTCGCTGTCGTGGATGGTGCTGGCCGGGCTGCTCGCGCTGCTCGCCGCGCTGTCGAGCACGCCCGGCGGCCGTACCGTGCTGGGGGTGCTGCGGGTGCGGCTGGAGGACCTGCTGGCACTGGTCGGAGGGCTCTTCACGTGATCGACTTCCGCTACCACCTGGTCTCGCTCGTGGCGGTCTTCCTGGCGCTGGCGATCGGCGTCGTCCTGGGCGCGGGGCCGCTGGGCCAGGAGCTGGCCACCACCTTGGAGCAGCAGGTCGAGGAGCTGCGGGAGGAGCGCGGCGCACTGCGCGCCGAGCTGGACCACACCACCCGCACCAACGAGGCCAAGGACGAGCTGTTGGCCTCGCTGACCACGCCGGCGGTCGCCGACCGGCTGACCGGAGTGCGGGTGGGGATGGTCCTGCTGCCCGGGGCCGACCCGGACCTGGCCGACCAGCTGCGGCGGCTGGTCTCCGTCGCCGGCGGGGACCCGGTACTGACCGCGAGGCTGACCGAGGACACCGAGGACCCGGACACCGCCGCCACCCGGCACGAGGCAGCCACCGAGCTTGCTCCGCTGGTGGCCGATCCGGAGCCCCGGGAAGGCGCCGAGCCGACGCTGGCCACCGTGCTGGCGGCGGTGGTGGCCGGCGCCGACGAAGAGGGCGGCACGGTGGGCCAGTGGCGCTCGGCGGCGCTGCGGCTGGAGGACCTGGGGCTGGTGGAGATGGAGTGGGAGGGCAACGGCGACGACGGCCAGCTGCCCGGCGCCGAGGACCAGCGGGCCCCCCAGGCGGTGGTGGTGCTCTCCCCGGGCCTGGAAGCGGACCCGGCGGAGGACCCCGAGGCCGGGGAGATCCTGCGGTTGCGGGTCGACACCGTGGCGGCGCTGGCCGAGGTGGGGACGCCGACGGTCGTGGCCGGGGTGGGGGGTGACCACTTCGAGTTAGAGGGCGACTCGACCGACGAGCTGGTCGCCGCCGTCCGCGCCGACAACGACGTGGCCGGCTCGGTCAGCAGCGTCGACCACGCCGATACCCGGGCCGGCCAGGTCGCCCTCGTCTACGCCATCCGGCACGCGCTGGAGGAGGAGTACGGCCACTGGGGGCTGGGCACCGGAGCAGAGGGGCCGGCCCCGCCCGTCCCCCCGGTGATGTCCTCCGATGACGAGTCGGGACCTGGGCCGGTGCCGCCACCGGACCCGCTGCAGGAGAGCACCGACGAGACCGAGAACGCCGACGACGCCGAGCGCACCGACGATGCCGAGGGCTCCGGCGACGCCGGGGGCCCCGGAGACACCGGCGGGACCTCGGAGGCCACGACCGGACACCAGGCGGCCGCGACCGCGACCAGCACCCCCAGCACCAGCGA
>NZ_WIQI01000134.1 GCF_009602535.1 Ornithinicoccus halotolerans
CGCGGCGCCGACCTCCCGGGCAGCGCCGCGGCCTGCCGGGCCGCCCTGGCCGCCTACCGCCGCGCCCGAACCCGCGTCGGCGGGCGAGCCGCCAGCGCGAGCCGATCTGATCTGACGTAGACTGGGAGCCCGTGGTGGAGCAGACCAAACACATCTTCGTGACCGGCGGCGTCGCTTCCTCCCTGGGGAAGGGACTGACCGCATCCAGCCTCGGGCTGTTGCTCCGGGCCCGCGGCCTGCGGGTGACGATGCAGAAGCTCGACCCCTACATCAACGTCGACCCCGGCACGATGAACCCGTTCCAGCACGGGGAGGTCTTCGTCACCGAGGACGGCGCCGAGTGCGACCTGGACATCGGCCACTACGAGCGCTTCCTGGACCGCGAGCTCCGCGGCCGCGCCAACGTCACCACCGGTCAGGTGTACAACGACGTCATCGCCAAGGAGCGGCGGGGGGAGTACCTCGGCGACACCGTCCAGGTGATCCCTCACATCACCAACGAGATCAAGTCCCGGATGCGGACCGACGCAGCGGAGCCGGACCCCGAGCAGCGGCCCGACCTGATAATCACCGAGATCGGCGGCACCGTCGGCGACATCGAGTCACTGCCGTTCCTGGAGGCCGCCCGGCAGGTCCGCCACGACATCGGCCGGGCCAACGCGCTGTTCGTGCACGTCTCCCTGGTGCCCTATCTCGCGCCGAGCGGGGAGCTGAAGACCAAGCCCACGCAGCACTCGGTGGCCCAGCTGCGGCAGGTCGGCATCACGCCCGACGCGCTGGTGCTGCGCTCGGACCGGGAGGTGCCCACCTCCATCAAGCGCAAGATCTCGCTGATGTGCGACGTCGACGTCGACGGTGTCGCCAACGCCGTCGACGCCCCGAGCATCTACGACATTCCCCGGGTGCTGCACGGGGAGGGGCTCGACGCCTACGTGGTGCGCCACCTGGGGCTGCCGTTCCGCGACGTCGACTGGACCGGCTGGGACGAGCTGCTGCGCCGGGTGCACCAGCCCGAGCACGAGGTCGAGATCGCCCTCGTCGGCAAGTACGTCGACCTGCCCGACGCCTACCTCTCGGTCACCGAGGCGCTGCGGGCCGGCGGCTTCCACCACGACGCCCGGGTGAGCATCCGATGGATCGCCTCCGATGAGTGCCGCACCGAGGCCGGCGCCACCAAGGCGCTCGCCGGCGTGGACGCCGTCTGCGTGCCCGGCGGCTTCGGCGTGCGCGGCATCGAGGGCAAGGTCGGGGCGCTGCGATGGGCCCGCGAGCGTGGCGTACCGGCGCTGGGGCTGTGCCTCGGCCTGCAGGCGATGGTGATCGAGTACGCCCGCAACGTGGCGGGGGTCGAGGCCGCCAGCTCCACCGAGTTCGACCCCGACACCGCCGCCCCCGTCATCGCGACCATGGCTGAGCAGAAGGCCTACGTCGACGGCGGGGGTGACCTCGGCGGCACGATGCGGCTCGGCTCGTACGAGGCCGTGCTGCAGCCCGGCTCCGTCGTGGCCGGCGCCTACGGGGCCACGACCGTCAGTGAGCGGCACCGGCACCGCTACGAGGTCAACAACGCCTACCGGGAGCAGCTGGTCGCGGCTGGGCTGTCGGTCAGCGGCACCTCACCCGAGGGCACCCTGGTGGAGTTCGTCGAGCTCCCCGCCGAGGTGCACCCCTACTACGTCTCCACACAGGCCCATCCAGAGTTCCGGTCCCGCCCGCACCGGGCCCACCCGCTCTTTGCCGGGCTGGTCGGGGCCGCGCTGGACCTGCAGCGCAGCCAGCGGCTGGTCGAGGTCGAGCGCACCCCGGCCCGATGAGCCTGCGGGCACCACGGGCCGGCGCCGACGACCTGGCCGACCGGCTCGAGCAGCAGCCGGTCAGCCGGACCGACACGCTGCTGACCGGCGCCATCTGGACGATCCGCAGCGACCGCGTCGACCTCGGTGACGCCGGCGAGGTCACCCGGGAGTGGGTCGACCACCCCGGCGCGGTGAGCATCCTGGCGCTGCGGCAGGACCGTGGCCGCGACGAGGTGCTGCTCATCCAGCAGTACCGGCACCCGGTGGGCAGCTACGAGTGGGAGCTCCCGGCCGGGCTGCTGGACGTCGAGGGGGAGCCGCCCTGGCAGGCGGCCGCCCGCGAGCTCGCCGAGGAGGCCGACCTGCGCGCCGGCCGGTGGGACCTGCTGGCCGAGTACTTCTCCTCCCCGGGCGGGCTGTCGGAGGCCAAGCGGATCTACCTCGCCCGTGACCTCAGCGACGTCCCCGCCGAGGACCGGCACGTTCGGGAGGCCGAGGAGCACGGCATGCCCACCCGGTGGGCCGACCTCGACGAGGCCGCGACCGCGGTGCTGACCGGGCGGATGCGCAACTCCGCCGCCCACATCGGCATCCTGTCCGCGGTGGCCTCCCGCTCCCGCGGCTGGGACACGCTGCGCCCCGTCGACCTGCCCTGGCCGGCCCACCCGCGGCTGCGGGCCCGGGACGGCCGCTGACCGCCACCCTGGCAGCGGTAGCGGCACGCCGGCCCCGGCGGCAGAGTCCGTAGGATGGGCCGGGCGTCGGCGCCGGGCGCCCCTCCCGACCCGCACCGACCGCGACCCACGAGCTCGACCCATGACCCAGGAAGGGACACCAGCAGTGCTGCGAACTCACGAGGCCGGCACCCTGCGCGCCGACCACGCCGGCCAGACCGTCACCCTCACCGGGTGGGTGGCCCGGCGGCGCGACCACGGCGGCGTGGCCTTCCTGGACCTGCGTGACGCCTCCGGCGTGGTGCAGGTGGTGGCCCGGGACGAGGTGCTTGCCGAGGGGGGCGCCCACGACCTGCGCAACGAGTACTGCATCCGGGTGGCCGGGAGCGTCCGGGCCCGCCCGGAGGGCAACACCAACCCCGACCTGCCCACCGGGGAGGTCGAGGTGGTCGCCGGCGACCTGGAGGTGCTCAGCACCTCCGACCCGTTGCCCTTCCAGCTCGACGAGCGGGTGGCCGTGGGCGAGGAGGCCCGGCTGCGGCACCGCTACCTGGACCTGCGCCGGAGCGGCGCCGGCTCGGCAGGGGAGAACCTGCGGCTGCGCAGCCGCGTCAACGCCGCCGCCCGGACGGTGCTGGCCGAGCGTGACTTCGTCGAGGTGGAGACGCCGACGCTGACCCGCTCCACCCCCGAGGGCGCCCGCGACTTCCTGGTGCCGGCCCGGCTGCAGCCGGGGTCCTGGTACGCCCTCCCGCAGAGCCCGCAGCTGTTCAAGCAGCTGCTCATGGTCGCCGGGATGGAGCGCTACTACCAGATCGCGCGCTGCTACCGGGACGAGGACTTCCGCGCCGACCGGCAACCGGAGTTCACCCAGCTCGACATCGAGATGAGCTTCGTCGAGCAGGAGGACGTCATCGAGCTGGCCGAGGCGGTCACCCGCGCGGTCTGGGGTGTCGCCGGGGTGGAGCTGGCGACACCGTTCCCCCGCATCAGCTACGCCGAGGCGATGGCGCGGTACGGCACCGACAAGCCCGACACCCGGTTCGGCCAGGAGCTGGTGGACTGCACCGCGTTCTTCGCCGACACCCCCTTCCGGGTGTTCCAGTCGCCCTACGTCGGGGCGGTGGTGATGCCCGGCGGCGGTAGCCAGCCGCGCCGCCAGTTCGACGCCTGGCAGGACTGGGCCCGTCAGCGCGGTGCCAAGGGGCTGGCCTACGTGACCGTCGCCGAGGACGGCACCCTCGGCGGGCCGGTGGCCAAGAACCTGTCCGAGACCGAGCGGGAGGGCTTGGCCGCACACGTGGGCGCCGCCCCGGGCGACTGCGTGTTCTTCGCCGCAGGACCGCCGAAGCCCTCCCGGGCGCTGCTGGGCGCGGCCCGGCTGGAGATCGGCCGCCGCTGCGGACTTATCGACGAGGACACCTGGTCGCTGCTGTGGGTGCTCGACGCCCCGCTGTTCGAGCCGGCCGAGGAGGCGGTCGCCTCCGGTGACGTCGCCGTCGGCTCGGGGGCCTGGACGGCGGTGCACCACGCGTTCACGGCGCCGCAGCCGCAGTTCCTGGACACCCTCGAGGAGGACCCAGGCGGGGTGCTGGCCTACGCCTACGACCTCGTCTGCAACGGCAACGAGATCGGCGGCGGGTCCATCCGTATCCACCGCCGGGACGTGCAGGAGCGGGTCTTCGCCGTGATGGGGCTGACCCCGGAGCAGGCGGAGGAGAAGTTCGGCTTCCTGCTGGAGGCGTTCCGCTACGGCGCGCCCCCGCACGGCGGCATCGCCTTCGGGTGGGACCGGATCGTCGCCCTGCTGGCCGGCACCGACTCCATCCGCGACGTCATCGCCTTCCCCAAGTCCGGCGGCGGGCTCGACCCGCTGACCGGGGCACCGGCACCGATCACGCCGGAGCAGCGCGCCGAGGCGGGCGTCGACGCGGAGCCGGAACCGGACGCCCCCGCAGCGCAGGGCGCGGCGGAGGTGAACCCGGTCCGCAGCTGAGCGCCGACCGGTCCGCCGCGAGGTGGCCCGCGGCCGTCGGTGGCAGGCCGTAGGCTGCCGCCGTGCGGCTGGAGAACATCGCGGTGGACTGCGCCGACCCGGCCCGGCTGGGCCGGTTCTGGACCGCGGCGCTCGGTCTCGACCCGGGCCGGGAGGCCGACGGCGAGTACGAGGCGCGGCTGCAGGTCGACGGCGGGCCCTGGCTGGACCCGTGCTTCCAGCGGGTCCCTGAGCCCGCGACCGCGCCCCCGCGGCTGCACCTCGACCTGCTCGGCGGGCCGCGCCAGCGGCAGGTCGTCGAGCGGCTGCTCGAGCTGGGCGCGCGACACCACGACGTCGGCCAGGGACAGGTTCCCTGGGTGGTCCTCGCCGACCCGGAGGACAACGCGTTCTGCGTGATGGAGGACCGGCCCGTCTACTCCGGGACCGGCCCGATCGCGGCGCTGCCGCTGGACAGCGCCGACCCCTCCCGCGACGCCCGGTTCTACACCGCCCTGACCGGGTGGTCGGTGTCCGGGGAGGTCAGCGGCTACGTCATGCTGCGTCATCCCTCCGGCCGCGGGCCGGTGCTTGAGCTGTGTCCCGAGCCGGCGCCCAAGCGCGTCAAGAACCGCATGCACCTGGACGTCCGGCCCGAGCCCGGTGACCCGGGCACGGAGCAGGTGGTGCGGCAGGCGCTGGACCTCGGCGGCACCCTGGTCACCGACCCGTGGGCCCACGGCCATCCGTGGACGGTGCTGACCGACCCCTCCGGCAACGAAGTGTGCGTCCTGGCGAAGGAGAGCGCCGGCAGCTGAGCGTGGGCCCGGCGCGCCATGCTGGCCGCCGCGGGCCAGGTGCTGGCACTGAGCGGTACCGGCAGCGCGTCAGCCGCCGAGGGGTGCGGCGACGCTGCGGGTGCTCCAGGCGTGCGCCGTCCGGAACCCCAGCTGGTGGTAGAGGGCCACCGCCGCGACGTTGTCCGCGTACACCCCGAGGGTGCACACGCCGGAGTCGTCGATCGCGCGGCGGGCCAGCGCTGCGGTCACCACCCGGCCCAGCCCCTGGCGGCGCTCGGCGGTGCCGATGACGATGCCGGTCAGGTGAGGCGCTCCGGTGTCGAGACGTTCCATGCCACCGACCGCCCGCAGCCGCCCTGCCGCGTCCCGCAGGCCGAGCCACAGCTCGGTCCGCCCGCTGCCGGCGTCGGCCCACGTGCGCGGGCTGTGGGTGCGGGCGAAGGTCATGATCTCCTCCGCGTCGCCCCGGTCGGACAGCTCGACCAGGTGTTCCTCACCAGGCACCGGTGCGGGCGCGGTGCCAGTCCACATCCACTCCCAGTCACCGCCGTCCCCGGTCGGTACGAGCCGATCGCGCACGGCCGCCCAGTCCCGTGGCACGCTGACCGACTGGGCCGCGGCGAGCCGTCCCTCCTCGCGGAGGGCCTGCAGGGCCGCCGCCACGGCCCGGCCCGGGTGCCGCGCCGGCGGCAACGGCCAC
>NZ_WIQI01000135.1 GCF_009602535.1 Ornithinicoccus halotolerans
GAACGCCCGCAGCACGTCGGGCAGCGCGCGCCGGGCGCGGAGACTGAGGTCGGTGGACTTGCGCTCCCAGAGGTCCGCCATCACCAGGTCCATGTTGATCTGCCCGGCCGCGACGGCCCCCGCGGCCGCAGCGGGCCCCACCGCGGCGGACAGGTCGGTCACGTTGCCCGCGGCCCAGATGCCGGGGACGTCGGTGCGCCCGGTCTGGTCGGCGGGCACGTGCTCGCCCATACCGGAGGGGTGCGGCACCACCGTGAGCCCCAGCCCGGCGACCACGTCCGCGCGGGCCACCATCCGGGGTGCCACCGCGACCGCCTCGCAGGGCAGCAGCGAGCCGTCGGCCAGCCGCAGCCCGGCGAGGGACTCCCCGTCGGTCCCCACGGCCGCGACCTCGGCCTCGACCACGCGGATGCCGCGGGCGGCCAGCTGCTCAGCCTGCTCCGCAGCGGGTGCGGCGTTGGTGTGGGTCACGTAGGTGAGGTCGGCACTCCACTGCCGGAACAGCAGCGCCTGGTGCACCGACATCGCGCTGGCGCCCAGCACCACGATCGGCCGGTCGCGCACCTCCCAGCCGTGGCAGTACGGGCAGTGCAGGACCTGCTGGCCCCACCGCTGCCGCAGCCCCGGCACGTCAGGCAGCTCGTCCACTAGCCCGGTCGCCAGCAGGATCCGGCGCGCCCGGACCACCCCGCCGCCGGCCAGCTCGACCGTGAACCCGTCGCCCTCCCGGTGGGCGGCCACCACCTGACCGGTCACCACCTCGCCGCCGTAGCCGCGGACCTCGGCCCGCCCGCGGGCTAGCAGCTCCGCCGGTGGGATCCCGTCGTGCCCCAGCAGGCCGTGCACCCCCGCGGCGGGGGTGTTGCGCGGCTGCCCGGCATCGACCACCAGCACCGAGCGACGCGCGCGGGCGAGCGTCAGCGCCCCGCTCAGCCCGGCGGCCCCGCCGCCGACCACCACCACGTCGTAGTCGTCCCTCAGCTCCCGGTCCGTCTGCTCGTTGGCCATCCTGACCACCTCCTCGCCCTGAGAATGCGCGCAACCGCGAGCGCTGCGCAAACCTCGTTGCCGATATGGCAAACTGCACGGCATGGCGGACGACGACCTGGGCCAGGCCCTGTCCGGAGTCGGCTCCCGGCTCCGGCAGCTGCGCCAGCAGCAGGAGATGACGCTGGCCGGGCTGGCCGCTGCGACCGGCATCTCGGTGAGCACCCTCTCCCGGCTCGAGTCGGGCAGCCGGCGCCCCACCCTGGAGCTGCTGCTGCCGCTGGCCCGGGCGCACGGCGTGACGCTCGACGAGCTCGTCGACGCGCCACCCACGGGCGATCCGCGGGTGCACCTGAAGCCGGTCACCCGGCACGGGATGACGATGCTGCCGCTGACCCGGCGACCGGGTGGGATCCAGGCCTACAAGCTCGTCCTGCGCCCGGACCCGCGGCACCGCGAGCCGCGGCCGCAGACGCACGAGGGCTACGAGTGGCTGTACGTGCTGAACGGCCGGCTGCGCGTCCTGCTCGCCGAGCACGACCTGGTGCTCGCCCCCGGCGAGGCGGCCGAGTTCGACACCCGCACCCCGCACTGGTTCGGGCCTGCCGGTGACGAGCCGGTGGAGTTCCTCAGCCTGTTCGGCTCCCAGGGTGAGCGCGCCCACCTGCGAGCCCGCCCGCGCGCCCGGGAGTGAGCGGGTCACCGGTGCGGACCAGCGCCTCCGGGAGCGGCCGCTCGTGCACCACGGTCAGGTCGCTGACCGCGCGGGTCAGCACCACGTAGAGGCGGCGCAGCCCGGTCCGCTCGTCCGGCTCGGCGGCGGCCATGGCCGCCGGCTCCACGGCCACGACGTGGTCGAACTCCAGGCCCTTGGCCAGCGTCGCAGGCACCAGCTGGACCTGCCGCGGCAGGCCCGTTCCGGCGTCCTTCCCCGCGTCCGCGTGCTCCTCACGCCCGGTCACGTCGTGCTGCACCCCGCGAGCGCTGAGCGCGGCGGCCAGCCTGCCCACGTCGCCGTCGGCCACGATGACGCCGACCGAGCCGGGCACGCTCGCGGCCCGCTCCACCTGCGTCACCACCGCGGCCGGCAGCTCGCCGGGCGCGGCCGCGACCAGCTCCAGCCGGCCGGGGTTGCTCCGCACCGACACCGGTGTCCCCAGGCCGGGGGCCATGTGCGGCAACAGCTGGGCCGCGAAGTCCAGCACCGCCGCCGGGACCCGGAACCCCCGGTCCAGCACCTCCAGGTGCGCATCCAGTGCCCCGAGATGGGCCAGGCTCTGCTCCCACGAGTCGCTGGCCCAGGGCGTGGTCCCCTGCGCCAGGTCACCCAGCACCGTCAGCGACCCGGTCGCGGCCCGGCGCCCCACCGCGCGCAGCTGCATCGCCGACAGGTCCTGCGCCTCGTCGAGCACCACGTGCCCGAGGCTGGGCGTCCGAGCGATGAGGTCGGCCACCTCGTCCAGCAGCACCAGGTCCGCCGCCGACCAGCGCGCCGAGCCCTTCCCCCGCGGCGGCCTCGGCCACACCATCGGCCGCTGGTCCTCGGCGAGGTGCGCGCCGGTGGCGAGCACCTCGAACAGCACCTGCCGCGGGTCCAGCGGCGGCCACAGCGACCGCACGTAGGCGCGCACCGGCGCCGACCGGGCGACCGCGTCGTGCACCCGGTCGTCGACAGCGTCACCGGACCGCTCCAGCTGCACCAGCACCGCGTGCGCCAGTCGCTGCGGCAGCATCGCCCGGGCCGCCTCGTACCGCACGCCGCGGCTGCGCAGCTCGTCCAGGATCTGCTGCACCTGGGATGCCGACACTCGCCAGCGGCGCGACCCGCGCGGCACCACGAGCGCCTCCTCGGCCCGGCCGACGTGGGACCAGACCGCCTCCCGCAGCACCGTGGCCATCCGCGCCTCTCCCTTGAGCACGGCCACCGCCGGGGAGTCCACCGCCCGCACCCGCACCCCCTCGCGGGCGACCAGCTCGTCGATGGTGGTGTGGCGCACCGTCACCTCGCCCAGCGCCGGCAGCACCGCGCCGACGTGCTCCAGGAACGCCCGGTTCGGCCCGACCACCAGCACCCCCGAGCGCGCCAGCCGCTGCCGGTGCGCGTAGAGCAGCCACGCCGCCCGGTGCAGCCCCACGGCGGTCTTCCCCGTGCCCGGTGCCCCCTGCACGCAGACCGTGGTGGCCAGGTCGGCGCGCACGATCTCGTCCTGCTCCGGCTGGATGGTGGCCACGATGTCGCGCATCGGCCCGACCCGGGGACGCTCGATCTCCCGCGCCAGCAGCGCGCTGGGCGCACTCGCCCCGGGCCCCTGGGTCGCGGCGGGCGCGCCCCCGTCGAGCAGCTCGTCCTCGAACGCGGTGAGCTGGCCACCCTCCACGCCGAACCGGCGCCGCCGCCACAGCCCCATCGGCCGGGACGGCGAGGCCCGGTAGAACGGCGTGGCGACCTCGGCGCGCCAGTCGATGATCACCGGGTCGCCGCCCTCGTCGGTCACGTGGCGCCGGCCGATGTACAGCCGCTCCCCCGCCCCGCCGGCTGCCGCGGCGTCGGTCCGTCCGAAGAACAGCGTGGTCCCCGGGTCGTCCAGCAGCGCCTGCGCCCGGCGCCACAGCGTCGCGGACAGCGCCTCCCCGGCGAGCGCGTCGCCGCCGCTGGCCTGCAGCGACAGCGTGTGCTCGCGCATCCGGACCAGCTCGGCCCGCGCCCGGGCCAGGTGCGCCTGCTCGGCGCGCAGAGCTGCGGCGGCGCCGCCCGTCGCGGCATCGCCCTCGGGTTCGGGGGCAGGGGTCGACGACGAGACCGCGGGGGCAGGCATGGCACACCTCGGGCAGGCGAGAGACGGGAGAAGGTGCACAGTAGCCGCTACCGGTTGCGCGGACCAGACCCCTGCGGGCGGCGCCGGCCCGGGAGGGTGCGGGGACCGACCCCACCGCCCGCCGTTGTGCGCCATGGACTCCGGCGAGGGCCCGCGCGGGCGCCAGGCTGGGTGACGTCACGCTGCTGATGGCAGCGCTGCTCACGGCAGCGCGCGCTTCCGCGGCGGCCGGGAGCGGCCGAGGCTGGGGCCCATGAACGCTGAGACGACCGACCCGGGGCTGGCCCTGGACCAGGAGCTGCTGCGGCGGCTGCTCGAGCGGCGCACCCTGGTGCTGACCGGCCCGCTGGAGGACCGCAACGCCGACCGGCTCTGCCAGGCGCTGCTGCTGCTGGCCGCCGACGACCCGGACGCCGACATCCGGCTGCTGATCAGCTCCCCCGGCGGGTCGGTGCCCGGGATGCTGGCGATCCGGGACTGCATGCGCACCGTCCCCAACGACGTCGTGACGGTGAACGTGGCGATGGCCTACAGCGCGGGGCAGTTCCTGCTCTCGGCCGGGACCCGGGGCCGGCGGCTGACGATGCCGCACGCCAAGGTGCTGCTGCACCAGGGGTCGGCCGGGATCGGCGGCACCGCGATGGACATCGCGATCCAGGCCGACGACCTGCGGCACACCCGCGACACGGTGCTGGGGCTGATCGCCGAGGACACCGGGCAGCCGGTGGCCAGGGTGGAGGAGGACTCCCGGCGCGACCGGTGGTTCACCGCGGAGCAGGCGGTGGGCTACGGGTTCGTCGACGAGGTCGTGACCTCCCTGGAGCAGGTGGTGCCCGGCCGGGCGCGGACGATCGGGCTGGGAGGGGTGGACCGGTGAGCAGCTACCCCATCCCCTACGTCACCACCCGCACCGACCGGGGCGAGCGGACCGTCGACATCTACAGCCGGTTGCTGGCCGACCGGATCGTCTACCTGGGCACCGCCGTCGACGACGGGGTCGCCAACACCGTCATCGCCCAGCTGCTGCACCTGGAGAGCGAGAACCCGGACGCGCCGGTCGCCCTCTACATCAACTCCGCCGGCGGGTCGATCCCGGCCACGCTGGCGATCTACGACGCGATGCAGTTCATCCGGCCCTCGGTGCAGACCATCTGCGTGGGGCAGGCGGTGGCGACGGCGGCGCTGCTGCTGGCCGGGGGCGCGCCGGGCCACCGCAGCATCCTGGCGCACGGGCGGGTCGTGATCCACGCCCCGGCGGCCGAGGGCCGCGGGGCGGTGCCGGACCTGATCCTGGAGGCCGAGGAGGTGGAACGGGTACGCGCGATGCAGGAGGAGCTGCTCGCCGCGCACACCGGCCGCACCCCCGCACAGGTGCGCACCGACACCGAGCGGGAGCTGATCCTGCCGGCCGCGGCCGCCGTCGACTACGGGGTGGTCGACGCGGTCGTCACCAGCCGGCCGGAGCAGGCGGCGGCGTAGCCGCGTCGACTGCCCGCACTGGCGGGCGGCGGCCGTGGGCAGGGCTCAGGCGGCGAGACCGAGCGCGGAGACGGTGGGACCGCCGACACGGCCGGCCGCGGCCGGGGCCAGGTGGACGGCGGCCCGCCGGGTGAGGTCGAGGACCGTCAGGTCCAGCGAGCCGGCGACCGCCGCGAGCACCTCGGAGGAGGGGTCCTTGCGGCCGCGCTCGAGCTCGGAGAGGTACTGCGGGGACACCCCGGCCCGCGCGGCCACGTCGACGATCCGCTGCCCGCGGGCCCGCCGCTCGCGACGCAGCTGCCGGCCGAGCGCCTCCCGCCACAGCGGCTCGGGGCCGCCCCGGCCGCTACCGCGTCGTCGGGCCGGGAGCCGCAGCACCTGGTGCTCCATAGCGTCAACGTAGTCGCGTGGGCGCGAGGGCGGGAGGCCGTTCGCTCACGGCGCACCGGCCGCACCGACGGCGTCGGTGTGCGCGGCGAGGAAGTCCGTCCAGGAGCGGCGCCCCACCGCGCGCTCGGGGGCCAGGTTGGCTCCCTCGCGGTAGGCGCGCGCGGCCCGGCCCGGCAGCGGC